>NZ_JBHVQU010000162.1:0-8449 GCF_042886655.1 Peribacillus sp. NPDC058002
CAATAATCCCCCCACTTCTGTACCTCTAGATAAATGAATTTTTTATTTTTCGTATGCCTACTAAACTTAACTAAAGCGGAATAATCCGAAATTAAGCTTTGAGGGGGATTTGCTTTTTTGTAGGCCTTATTCTTTTTCGAATTCTAATATTTTCACTCTCGTGTTATTCTGCCTTTTCATAACAAGAAATCCACACACTTTTATTGTAGTTCTCACAAGTATTGTCCCCTCCCCCTAAAGGTTACATCCATTACGAAATATAAAAAACGCAAACCCTTACGTTTCAAAGGTTTGCTTTTTGATTGATTTCGTTCATAGATAGCGTTAATCTATTAATTTTCAATTCTTCCTTCACTAATCATAATTTCAAATTCTATCTCCATCAGCATTTCCGGCATGGCAAAACCACTTACGATCAAGCCTGTACTGCAAGGATAAACATCTTAAACATTTAAATCGTATGCCTACTACCATAAAAGACTAACTGTTTTCCTTCCTGCTCTTCCATTTTAAATCCACGCCAACCATTTGCGATAATTCTTTGCTGGGATGCTATATCATTCATCTCAATGATCTGGATTTCCTGCCATCGAGATGTTTTCACTTCAGACAATTCCTTGACAAATATATAACGCAATTGCCCGCCATATTTCTCTTTTAACGCCACAATTTCCATTCCTTGGGCAAATTTATCTTTTAAACTGGGAATGTTAAAAGGCGCAACTGTACAGCATACATATCGGTAAGGCGACTCCTGCTTGTTCAACTCCTGCATGATCAACGTTGCAAGTGTTTGTTGCAGTTTGTTTCCCCTGTATGCAGGCAGTACGTTAGAAATTTCCTGATAAATCACTTCCGACAGCTCGTATTCCATCATTCCGAAATCTCTCCCTAGATGTTCCTCATCAATAGGCGGAGCCAGCAACGCCCGGAATGCAATGAGATCCTCACCTTCGAATGCTCCAATCATGAGCCCATTTCCTTCTAGAATATATTGAAACTCTTCCTTAGTAAGCGGTTGAAGTACACCTTTATCGGTCAAATGGTGAACGACCTGTTCTTGAACTTGTAAAATATCGGTTAAATCCTCCAACACTAATTTTCTGACCTCATAGCGTTTATGATTTTTATCCTTACTGATGGTACCTTCATAAATCAATTCCAAAGTTGCTCCCCCTTTTATTGGATGACATCCTGAAAAACTGTTAATTCAACTAGCATTTCTTCATTTATCGCTACACCTAATCCTGGTTTTTCATTCAACCTAATATATGGGACATCATAATAAAGATTCCCTACATCCTTGGAGAATTTCAATGGACCAGTGAGTTCCACGCTTGTGATCACCTTTTTTGAAAATGCAACATGGAAGCCAGCTGCAGAACCTATGGATGATTCTACCATTGAGCCAATCTGACATTCTAACCCAGCAAGCTCTGCTTGGTGGGCTAGCTTAATTGCCGGATATATACCACCACATTTCATCAGTTTAATATTCAATTTATCAGCTGCTCGTTTCTGGATAATTTCGCGCATTTCCCGTGTGCCCTTTAACCCCTCATCAATCATCAGCGGAATCGTAGACTTCGATTTTATTTCAACCATCCCATCGATGTCATCGGCAGCTACCGGTTGTTCAAGCCAATCAAGCTGGCATTCAAGCAATTGATCAATCGCTACAAGAGTTACCGCACTGTTCCGCCATCCTTGATTAACATCTGCACGTATAGCGATACTATCACCTACACGGTCGCGGACAGCTTGTATGCGTGCCACATCTTCACTGACATTGGTGCCAACCTTCATTTTAAATGACTGATAGCCCTGCTCGACCATAACTGCCGCTTCTTCGGCCATTTTTTCAGGAGGAGCTATACTTAAGACATGGGTAATTGGAAACTCATCATGATAACGTCCCCCGATTAGCTGGTAGACTGGCTGCCCCAGCTTCTTTCCCATGATATCAAAGCAAGCAATGTCAATGGCTGCCTTAGCTGTAGGAGCTCCATAAATCGCTTTGTCCATCAAATCATGAAGCCTTTCGATTTCAAATGGATTCTTGCCTAACAGTATGGGTCCCAACGTATTTTTCAACACCTGGTAGGTCCCTTCCAGAATCTCACCAGTCACATGTTCGTCTGCCACACCTTCCCCGTACCCAACAAACCCTTCATCCGTCTCAATTTTGACAATGATCGATGGCATAAATTCGTAAGTATGGTAACTAACCACAAAGGGCTCTTTAAGAGGCAGATGGATTGCATATAGGTGGATCGCTGTAATTTTCATTTCTAATACTCCCTTTCGATTCACAAGATTGTACGAGTTTGATATAGTTGTCGTTAATAAACCGTTATTTAATCCATTAGCTGTTTCACTTGGAGGTTAACAATGAATACAAGAATTGCTGTCATTGGTTCCACTGAATTTATCGAAAAAATTGAATCCATCACATCCGAAATTGCTGGAATTGATTTCGACGCCTATGTATATGAGAAACCTACTGAGGCCGGTATGCTTGTTAAGAAACTCAAGCCATGTGATGCTTTGTTGTTCTCCGGGGCGTTACCGTACTACTTTTCAAAAAAATATCATGAGCACCTTCCGATTCCTTCTTTTTATTTAGCACAAGATGAAATGTCGGTCGCTTCTTCCTTACTATCCGTGCTTTATCATAAAAAAATCTCTCCACATCGAATTTCCGTCGATGTTAGCAACGCCTTGATCGTAAAGAACGTATTAACTGACCTCGAAATCGAGATGGACCCGAGCTATATCATGGATTATCAGGAGATGCTGAATGACTCATTTGATATTTCACTGATCACTTCTTACCATCATGAACTTTGGAAGGAGGGTTTCATTGATCTTGCATTAACAAGCATCCATTCTGTATTTGATCAACTGCAACTTATTGGGGTACCTGCCATGCGCATGGTTGATCCCCGAAGCTCCATCTTTAAAGCGCTGCAGGATATTAGAGCCAATACAGAACTAATTAAAAGCAAATCTTCACAGATTGCCGTTTGCTATGTAATATCGGATGAAGCGAACGCTCATGAACTGGTAGATGGTATAGCACATGAAATACAAGCCTCGGTCCAGCTTCTTGAAGACTTCCACTTCATCCTGTACAGCACTCGTGGTGAAATAGAATTGTTGATAAAGAAAAATGGCCTGAATTATTTTTTTGACAAATTCAAGAAGAATTGTAAAGTTGGTTTCGGATATGGTTCAACCATTATGGATGCAGATCGTCATGCAAAGATTGCCCTCGGATTTGCTGAAAAAAATAATGAGTACAAATGCGGATACATTCTCACTGAAGACAAAGATTTGCTTGGACCATTTCCACAGCAAACCAAACAGCAACGCTTGAAAAACGATCATCCCGAACTACTTCAGGTTGCCAAACAGACAAAATTGAGTCCTGCTAACATATCTAAAATCATCCAGTTCAGTCATTCCCGCCAATCCGTCCAATTCACGGCTGCTGAACTAGAGGATTATTTACAGGTGACCCGTCGTACTACAGAAAGAATTTTAAAAAAGCTATCCGATCATGGGCATGTCACCATCGTCGGCGAAGAAATGACCTATTCGAAGGGACGCCCCAGAGCTGTTTATGAACTTAATTTGCCAGTATACTGGATTTAAATGTAAAGAAAGGTTCTTTTGGTAGGAACCTTTCTTCGCTAGAGGTATCTTGCTTTATTGCAGGTATTTTTAAATTTGGAAAGTTTTTCATATAGGTAAAGTTGCTTCCTCTTCTTTCTTGATATTCTGAATTTCGGCTTCTGTCAATTTCGTAATGGTAAAGCCAGTCATCGCATAAATGATAGAAATAACTGGGATGATAAAATTCAGAATCGCATATGGTGCATAATCGAATGCATGCACACCAAGTGTTGCAAGGATAAATACTCCGCAAGTATTCCAAGGAACAAATACTGAAGTCAATGTTCCTCCATCCTCAAGTGCACGGGATAGGTTCTTCGAGTGAAGTCCTTTATCTCGGTAAGCTTTTACATACATACGTGAAGGAATGACTATGGAAATATATTGTTCTGAGCATGTTACATTCGTCGCAAAACATGATAAAACTGTTGACGCAACGACGCTTCTAGATGTTTTTGCGAATTTTAATATTTGCTTTACGATCGCTTGAAGCATGCCTGTGTTTTCAAGGATTCCACCAAATGTCATTGCAACGATCGTCATGGACACGGTGTACATCATTGAATCCAATCCGCCGCCGTTAAACAGCTTGTCGACCATATTATTGCCCGTATCAATCACGAAGCCGCTTTGCAATGCTGCTATTGCATCAGCCATGTTGCCTCCTTGAATGAAAATTTGTGATAAGAAGCCGAGCAGCACCCCTATAATCAACGCCGGAATGGCTGGAACTTTTTTAGCAACTAGAATAATGACGATTAACGGAATGATCAATAGAAACGGAGAAATGACAAAGCTATCCTGCAGTACACGCATTGTTTGTTCAATATTCTCCGCATTCATATCTCCTTTACCAAAATCCTTCCCAAGTATGGCGTATATAACCAAGGCAATGATAAATCCTGGAATCGTCGTGTAAAGCATATGGCGAATATGTACGAATAAATCAGTTCCTGTAAGTCCAGATGCAAGATTGGTCGTGTCTGAAAGCGGTGACATTTTGTCACCAAAATATGAGCCTGAAATAATAGCCCCCGCAATCATTGGTGCTGGTATTCCCATACTTAGACCAATCCCCATCCCAGCAACACCGATTGTCCCCATCGTTGACCAAGAACTGCCGATTGCCAATGATACCACTGCACAAATAACGGAGATGCTAACAAGAAAAAATGAAGGAGTGAGGATTTTAAGACCATAATATATCATGGTGGCAACAATTCCTCCGCCCATCCAAGCCCCGATTGTCATCCCTACTAGAATAATGATGACGACTGCTGGCAGGGCGAGGCGTATTCCCTTGTACATAGACTCTTCTATTTCGTTCCACTTATAACCTGAACTCCAAGCAACAATAGCAGCAGCTGATGTGCCTACAATAAGTGGAATATGCGGACCCTGTTCCAGCCAGACCACCGTAATTGCCATCATTACGATCATGACGATGAGCGGTATTATTGCAACACCGAATGACATTTCTTTTTTCATAAAGCATCCCCTTTGTGATTAATTTTCATGACTCTATTATTTGATGACTATTTAAAAAGAATGACATGTCGTTAAATAGCCGTTAATAGAATTATCATAATATTTCTACGAATAACCGTCAATTAATATTTTGAAAGTTAGCTCTCTTTAACAAGACATTAGAAATCCATTACAGTGACTAAAAGAAAAAACACCAAATGGCAACCACCCATCCCAACTTAAATAAGATGCATTTCCTTTTTCAGTACTTTTTTGGCCATGCCAAATAACCCTCCATAACCCTTTTGGAAGGTTCTTTCTCTGAATCACAAAACCGCTATTTGGCTAAATCCAGGAACGACTTTTCCCATTTTTATTTCACGGATATCCGTCTTTATCTACCAGGGTAACAAAAGTCTTTTCAGCCGTTTTCTTTTCCTTAAATTAAATTCAAAGTTATTCTACCTTAACTTTAATTTTATTAATGGCATTATACCCATAACCTTTTTTATTCCAAAAAGGTAAATTAGGCTGGATTTAACCAAATGAATCTGTTGCTCTAGTTTTAATCGTATACTCACCTTTTTCTAATATAGTCCATTCAAATGACCAGCTAACCCATCCATAACCAATATTTTCACGAGGTAATATATCAGCTTTTCTCCATGTATGGCCATCTTCCATACTAATTTCCAACTTTATAATTACTCCTTTTCCTTCCATGCAATCCCTTTTATTAAATTACCAGTATTCGGAATGTCCATATCCAGCGGTTTTTGGATTGCCGAATTGATATGTATTGTAGTGACTGGAAATGCATTTTGTTCATTGTCTTCATTTGGATAATACACATAATCAATTGTTTGAAAAGGCCCCATTGAATTTTGAATTAATAACACTTATCTGCTTTATCCACTTAACAGATGCCATTGCATACCACTGCGGAACTATTAACCTCAGTGGATAACCATGTTTAAAAGGAATTGGCCGATTATTATACTCATATGCAATAATGGTATCCGGATGCAGTGCTTTCTCGACAGGCACACTCCTGGTGTAGGTGTAAGCCTCATCTAGATCGGTCCTATTTCCATAATCATAACCCTCCACGACAACTCCTTTTGCCCCTTCCTCTATCCAGATAGATCAAGTAAGGTCCTTAATGGTACACCTTTCCACCTACCTTGGCTAATAGCTCCCTTTCCCCATTGTTCTCCAAATATTTTAAGTTCGAATAGATTACACTTGTCTCCCGAGCATTCAAGGACAACGAGTTTTAGATGGGTATTGAAGAATGTCTTGCATGGATAGGAGTAAAGGATCGGATACTAAAACATTTATAGGTAGCCTACAGTTTGAATAAGAAAGAGGCGGATAAGAAAAGTGGTTCCTTCTATGAAATAAGTGGTTTTCCATACTATCTATCATTATTGATGAATTGAACCGGTTTCTCCTGATTTTCCGGGATCAAACTACGAGTCAATAAATAGGGTTTCACTTTATGAGGATTTGTCATAATTCCCCCCTGATAAAAATGAATCATTATAGATGTATACGTTTGTTACAGCTTGATTAGGTTATTGATTTTTTTGTGCTTCACTTTACCCGCTTCTTATCTTCAGAAATCCCACGCATTCTTTGGAATTTATAGAGCCAACTCAGCAGCTTTTCCAAAGTCCGAATCAAAGTGAACCAGGGTAGTAAATCAATTACGTCGACACCAGGACAGCATTATGTAGGCTATTAACAAAAGCCAGCTATCGAAAAAGTTATTGTAAGTTTACTATCTCAAGATAAGGACTTACAATACGAAGCCTACAATCCTACCACCAATGAATAAAAAGGAAAATACATATCGGACGTTTATAATATGCATTCTCCTTTTACTTCTTGTTAAACAATACTCCATTTTGTGGAATGAATTTGTCTTCAGGTTATTAATCCAATTGCATTTTTTAGAACTTTCGGTGCCTTTTTAATTCCTTCTGTTCCAATAAAACTGCTCGCACTTGCTATTAATAAGCTTGAAGAAATGAATTTGACCACATAAAAAATTCCTGATCCAATAATTAGATCTAGGATTAAAAACCTTTTAATTGTTGAGCCTTTTACTACATAAATAACAATTTGGTTGTTTTTCTTCCTACGCAGCATTGTCACACCCTTATCTTTTTCTAAAGGGTATGACAATGATGGGTTGTCATATTCTTTGGATTAATAAAGCTGCTTTCTGTTAGTACCGGGCATAACAAGCTTCTTAAATATGAGGAGGTCTTTTTTGATTAAACTTACTTTCCTGTTTGGATGCTCTGACTAATAATTTGGCTCAAAGCCTCGTTTATTGGTGTAGAAGGGCGACCAAGTAATATTTCCAAATCGTTTCTCGCTATCTCTAATTCACCACCCCTAATGCCTTTTTGCATGTTTACGAGCATAGAAATGTAGGTTTCTGGTACCTCTGCACTTTTCATAATATCGGTATACATAGCATCATCGACTTGTTGTAAAAGTACTTCTTTACCTAACACAGTTCCAAGAGCAGATGTTAATGCCTCTTGAGTCATAAGCTTGCCGGAAAGCTCGTATACAGTATTCTCGTGTCCGCTCCCGGTTAAGACATTTGCTGCTGCCTCCGCATAATCTTGTTGAAGTGCCCAGCCCACCTTTCCTGTTCCTGCAGATGTAATCCAAGGTGCTCCTGCCATCACACCTTGTATACTCCCCATTTCATTTTCCAAGTACCAATTTTTTCTTAAAATTGTGTATGGAATACCTGTTTTCAAAATAGCTTCTTCCCTTGCACGATGCGCTGGGGCAAGGAATAAGTTACTTTCACTTGCATTTGTTACACTGGTATAAGCAATGAATTTAACTTGATTACGTTGAGCAGCTGCTACTGCATTAGCATGCTGTCTTATTACTGTTTCATCATCCCCAACAGTGGATATAATTAAAAGTCGATCAATTCCTGAAAAAGCAGAATCTAATGTTTCTGGTTGATCAAAATCTCCATATCGAACTTCTATTCCACTAGCTCTTAATCCTTCTGCTTTTTTAAGATTTCGAACACTAACTGCTAATTGACTCGCTGGTACAGCATTTAATAACGTTTCTACAACTTTAGATCCTAATTTTCCTGTTACACCAGTAACTAATATTTTCATCTTTTTTCCTCCAATTCTATTAGAAAAGTAGATACTTGCAATCTAAATAATGTGTATTGATAAACATAGTAAAATAACTTTTTAAGTTTATTGATATACCACCCTTCACTTATACGTATACTTGTTGAATTAGTAAGTAC
>NZ_JBHVQU010000163.1:0-8318 GCF_042886655.1 Peribacillus sp. NPDC058002
GATATATGCAGCGTTTTTGCTGCTTTTGAGAAATTCTTTTCCCGGACAATTGTAGTGAAATATCGAAGTTGACGAAGATCCATATATTCTCCTTTCTATAGTCTTAAACTATAGATATATTGAAATTTTGTATTGGTAATTATATATTATCTCATTTATAATTTTGAAAAAAGATATTTCGGAATTTTTTAAATAAAGGAGAAATTATGTATACAAATCCGACTTTAAATTATTGGAATGGAAGAATTGATTCCCAATCTGACATGGACAGCTTCAGGTACCACCAAAGAGTACGTTTGGCACCGATTTCGGAATTGGCCATCTCTTCCAATTCATCCAGGACCTTTGGATTGATTGGCTTCAAATGTGATGAAGGCGTCAAAAGGAATAAAGGCAGGATTGGTGCAGCAGAAGGGCCTGATCATATTAGGCAGTCATTGGCGAAATTACCCTGTCATTTACCTTCCCAAACCGAGCTGGTGGATGCTGGTGATGTAATATGTGAAGGTTCAGAGATGGAGGCCGCTCAATCCCAACTGGGTTCGGCTGTTACCCGGATATTGGAGAGTAAAGCGATTCCTATCATACTTGGCGGAGGGCATGAAACCCTGTATGGCCATTATCTTGGGATTAGGAAATCCATTGGACCAAAAGCTAGCTTGGGAATCATTAATATTGACGCTCACTTTGATATGAGGCCTTATGAAAAAGAGAGTTCATCAGGAACGATGTTTAAGCAAATTTTGGACGAAGATAAAAATTGTGGCTATTTATGTGTCGGAATTCAGAAGCAGGGGAATACGAAGGCACTGTTTGAAACTGCCGAGAGAAGTAAGGTCGATTACATATTGGAAGAAGATTTGTCATTGAATGAAATGGATGAAACTAAGCGGCGGATAAATGAATTCGCTAAGGAATATGACTACATTATTCTTACATTATGTACAGACGTTATTGATTCAGCCTACGCACCTGGGGTAAGTGCTCCATCGCCTTTTGGACTGAATCCGAAATTGGTCCGTGCCATTATCAGGCATATCGTATCGAATGAAAAGATCCTCTCCTTTGATATCTCGGAAGTGAATCCTTCGTTGGATGAAAATAATATAACCGTTACATTGGCAGCACATTTAATAAATGAGGTTTTACTTCATTTTAAATAATGAATGGCTTTCCTAAAATGCCATCTCCATAATCATCTATCTGTATTGAAGCGAAAAACCTTTTACAGCGCCTGACTGTCCATGATTCATTCATGGGCAGTCTTTTTTACGCCGCCAATTCAAGGATTCATGCTCCCGGGCTTTGTTCGACTAACCCTTTAAGGTGTAAAGGAACCTCCATGCTGCCTCTTCATTAGAAGATTAACCATGACTCTGCCAGAGTTCAATACTGATACTTGTGGATTTTTAGTTTATAATAACAACCATCTAGCCTATTGAGGGGGGATTCCATGAATGAATATAAAGTAACGGTAAGGAATGGCAGTACCTTGATTTTGTCGGAAATCATTAAAGCTGAAGATGAAAGAGAAGTCCTTGGCACCCTTTTGATTTCCAGCGAATTATTTAATCAGCCATTTACCGACATCAGGATTTTAGAACACTGATTTGTGCCTGCTTGTTCCATTTGTTACACTGTAATAAATCTTAATACGGTAGGCGATATTATGTGTGGACGTTTCACCCTTTTCACTGACATTGAAGAAATAAAAGATCGGTTTGATATACAAGGATCATTTGATGAGGAATACCAATTCAGCTACAATATTGCTCCCTCCCAATCCGTGTTATCCGTCATTAATGACGGGGCAATGAACCGACTTGGATATCTTCGGTGGGGACTCATTCCATTCTGGGCAAAAGACGAAAAAGTTGGCTATAAAATGATCAATGCCAGAGCGGAAACCATTGCAGAGAAAGCAAGCTTCAAGAATGCGTATAAGAAGAAGAGATGCTTGATAATCGCTGACTCATTTTACGAATGGAAAAAGACACCAGAAAGAAAAATACCGATGCGAATAAAAATGAAGAATCATGCTCCATTTGGAATGGCCGGTATATGGGAATCCTGGAAATCTCCCGAAGGCCTCAGCATTTACACGTGCTCCGTTATAACAACCGTTCCTAATGAGCTGATGACCAGCATTCATGATCGTATGCCTGTAATCCTTAAACCAGAAGATGAAAAAGATTGGTTGAATCCATCCATTAATGATCCTGCATATCTGCAGCAGTATTTAAAGTCATTCGACTCAGAACAAATGGAAGCTTTTGAGGTATCGACTGATGTGAACTCGACTAAAAAAAATTCACCTAATCTAATACAACAAATTTGCTGAGAGGTCATTAGACCTCTTTTTATATTAATTCCGCCCGGATAAATATCAGTGGAAGACTCATTGTACTGATTAACTGCAAACAGTAAGAAGTGCATGTGAATACTATAAAACTAAACCTTGCGAAAATAGACAAAATGCTGTACTCTTATATTTGCTTTTCAAAACGACTTCGATGTCGCTTTAACAAACACAGATGGTTACAGCAAGTTTCCAGTTTGGTACTTTTCTGACAGGTATCGTAATAGTTGATAAATTATATAATTTTGATCTTCTTATCAAGAGAGACGGAGGGACTGGCCCGAAGATGTCTCGGCAGCGGACTTAATGGGAGTGCTGTGCCAAATCCAGCAGGCTGATTTTCGCCTGAAAGATAAGGAGGGTGTTTTTTATAAATTAAAAGACCTCTTCTTGTTTTAATAGAAGGGGTCTTTTTTATGCTGACAGCTGTTTTTTTTTGCTATAGCTCCATCACTGGATAATCAAGCTCAAATTGGCGTTATTTGCGAAAACTGTTAAAAGAATAAAGGCTATGACACATGTCATGGGAAAAATAAAAAGAGGTGTACATCATGAGTGCAAACAATAAAGGGAATCCATGGGCATTGATTCCATTTGTCGTATTTTTAATTTTATTTATAGGGTCCGGAATCGTCACTAAAGATTTTTATTCATTTCCGGTGATTGTAGCCATTTCTATTGCATCAGCAGCTGCATTGGCAATGAATCGGAAAGAAAGTTTCAATCAAAAGGTTGATATTTTCTGTAAAGGTGCCGGTGACGCTAATATTATGTTAATGGTAATCATTTTCCTTTTAGCCGGCGCTTTTTCCGAAGTTGCGAATGGTATGGGGGCAGTTGAATCAACCGTGAATCTTGCCTTAGCGGTTTTTCCGCAAAATCTTTTAATGGTAGGGATATTCATTATCGCTTGTTTTATTTCCCTATCTATGGGAACGAGCATGGGAACGATTGTAGCCCTAGCACCTATCGGGGTGGGAATTAGCGAGCAAACCGATATTTCGCTTGCCCTCTCAATGGCGGCTGTTATTGGTGGTGCGATGTTTGGGGATAACCTATCCTTCATTTCAGATACGACAATCGCTGCAGTTCGAACACAGGGAACGAAAATGAAGGATAAGTTTAAGGTGAATTTTTTCATCGTTTTACCTGCGGCCATCATCACATGTGCTATCCTAGGAATATTAACGATGGGTGAACAAGCCGACATCACCCAAAATTCTTATAATTGGGTGAAGATTCTTCCATACCTTTGCGTATTGATCACTGCATTGGCAGGAGTCAATGTGTTCCTGGTCCTATCCATCGGAATCGTCCTTGCCGGAATTATCGGCTTGGCGGATGGAAGTTATCAACCGTTGGGTGTCATTCAAAAAGTTGGTGAGGGAATGGCGGGAATGTATGAAATCTCCTTCCTTGCCATTTTAATTGCAGGTATGGTTGCTGTAATCAAACATAATGGTGGCATCGATTATCTACTCCACCTCGTGACACGAAATAGCAAATCAAAAAAAGGGGCGGAATTCAGCATTGCCGGGCTTGTTGGTTTGACGAACCTTTCAACGGCAAATAACACGATTTCGATTATCATTGCCGGGCCACTTGCCAAAAACATCGCTGAAAAGTATGGGATTGATCCGCGTAAATCGGCGAGCATCCTTGACGTTTTTGCCTGTTGTATCCAAGGGGTGATTCCATATGGGGCACAGCTGCTTGTTGCAGCAGGGGTAGCAAAGATCTCTCCCATAAGCATCTTGCCGTATTCATATTACCCAATACTAATTGGACTTTGTGGAGTCGTTGCCATCTTGATTGGTTATCCACGGTTTCAGTCGGGAAATGATGAATCGAAGAAACGGACTTATTAAAAAGAGGATAATAATGAAAAAAACACCCTGAATCATTGGATACAGGGTGTTTTCTGTATGGGTGAAATCTTCCCACTTATGTCAGTATAAGTGTTCATAAAGTAATCAATTCATCTGCTAGGGATTTCTTTAATTTATGGTAAACAACTTATTTCATAACCAAAATAACTGCTTCATTCCGGTTCATATTATTAATCGTTTTGCGTGCGGCATTTGTCATGAATAGAGGACAACACCAACTAAACCAGAAAGTATAATTACATAAGCTGGGTGCCAGCGTAATTTCATTAGGGCAAATAACGATAATCCAAAAACGAGTAATAAGCTTATCGTATGCCATGAAAAGTTTGGGGCTATCATATGATTGGAAAGTGCTAAACTGATTGCTGCAAAGAGGATTAAACTGGTGACAATGGGTCTTAATCCATAAAACATGGATTGAATAACTGGATAATGATTCAATTTGCTGAAGAAGGTGGCTATAACGGTCACGAATATAATAGCAGGTAGCAAGATTCCGAGAGCGGATGATATGGCTCCTGCTAATCCAGCAGTCGAATAGCCAACGAGAATGGCACTATTGGCTGTGACAGGTCCTGGGGACATCCCGGAAATGGCGATTATATCGGTAAATTGTTGCGTCGTCATCCATCCATGCTGTGAGACTTCCGATTCTATTACGGGAATCATGGCGTATCCGCCCCCGAACGATACAAAACCGATAATAAAGAAGGTGCTAAACAACTCCCACAATTCCATCATTCTATCACACGCTTTCTTGAAAATTAGTTAGCCCTTTTTGATTTACCTATATGCCAGCACCCATGTAAGGTTCGAAATCATTTTCTTCTTTTGTCATATCTTTTCTGTCCAACTTGATATCGTATCCTGATTTTCTCTTGATGGAGATTGTCACAATACCCGCTATAGCCCCTGCCACTATAACGATCACAGGGTGAAGAAAGAAGAGGACCGGAATTCCTGCTAATAAAATACAGAAAGTTGATTTGTCTACAACAGCCGTTTTTCCTATCTTGATAGCCGCATAGGCGATGATGGCTACTATGGAAGCTCTGATCGATATGAATGCGGATTCTATCTTCGGATTATCCTGAATGAAAAAATACAAAATGCCTAGGAGCAGAACAATTAAAAAGGTAGGTAATGAAACACCGATCATGGCTGCCATTGCCCCCTTCATTCCGGCAATTCGATGGCCGATAAAGGTGGCGGAGTTAATGGCGACAGCTCCCGGTACGGACTGAGATAATGCAAAAACATCCGTAACTTCTTCGCTTTTCATCCATTTCCTCTTTTCGACCACTTCTTTTTCGATTAATGGGATCATCGCAAACCCGCCTCCGAATGTGACAGGTGCTATTTTAAAAAAGGTCCAAAATAAAAGGAAAAGAGTTTTCCATTGTCCTTTCATTGACATCAGTCACTTCCTTTGCCGCTAAGTTTAAATCTTATTACTAACATATCAAAGAAAAAGGAATGGGTAAATTGCAACAAAATCATCGGGTATAACAAAACGTTATACCTAGAAGATTTATCCGTTTTATAAAGAATGCCGCCAATAATTTAATAGCCTCACTTATTCAGGGATGCAGCACTCTTTTTTCATTTCACCATTTACCTTTATGATGCTATCATTTTAATGAACTATCTAAAAACATGGAGGTCGTTTTCTTGAAATTAGAAAATCTAAAAATGTTTTGTTTAGTGGTGGATGAAGGAAGCATAAGCCAGGCAGCGAGGTTAAGTTTCCTATCTCAACCCGCTGTAACAAGACAAATCCACCAACTGGAAAATTATTATAACACTTTGTTATTCGACCGTGAGGAAGGAAGGCTGAGAGTTACAGAGGCAGGAAAGTTGTTATACCCTTTTGCAAAAGCTATTGTAAATGACTTCAACCATTCAAAAGAAGTGATTCAGCAATCAACAGGCAAGTATAATGCAAACCTCATAGTAGGGGCATCCTTGACCATCGGTGAGTATTTGTTGCCGAGCTTGCTTGGAAGATTCAAAAAACAACAGCCTGAAATAAAAGTGACATTAACGATAAAAAATACCCCCCGGGTTCTGCAGGATCTTACAAATGATGTCATTGATTTGGCCTTGGTGGAAGGGCTTGTGGAAAACAGCGATTTTATTGTAGACAAGTTCGCCGAGGACGAATTGATATTGGTATGTCCATCCGACCACCCCTGGAAAGACAGAAAAGAAATTCAGCTTGAGGAATTGGGGAATGAAAGAATGATTTGGCGTGAATCCATTTCAGGAACACGGCTTATAGTAGAAAACATGTTAAGGGAGCATGGGGTTTTAGAAAAAATAGAAAGCTACATGGAGATTGGCAGCACACAAGCGATAAAAAGTGCGGTTGAAGCTGGACTTGGAATCAGCATTCTGCCCAGGTTGACAGTGGCCAGGGAATTGGAGCAAGGCTTTTTGCGGGAAGTGTCAATTTCCAGAATAGATATAACAAGAAATTTATGGCTAGTCAGGAAAAACAATCGTTTTAATAAAATAGGGGTGTCTAAATTTGTTCATTTTCTTCAATAAGGAGGAAAGACACTTTGGTTTACTATTACAATTTGGCAGCGTTTTCGGTTTAGTGGTTAACGATGTGCCCCGGACCACCTTACCTTGAAAAAGTCATAGAGAATTGAATAACCGCATGAAATATCATAAAAGCTCTTCTCTATCGGGAGGGGCATTTTGTAGTTGGATGTTCAGTTTACGGTTAACCGAAGTATGGAAACAAGCAGTTTATATATAAATAAAATTGAAGTTACTATTAGAAATAGGAAATATACTTAATGGTTAATTAATTATAAAATAAATTCATATTATTCTAAAAATTTTTATAATAAGAGAAAGTTTACTTCTTCAACACACGGAATATAGACCTGATATCTGCTATTCAAACGAGAAAGGGGTATGAAATGTCCAAAGTAACTTTTATTAAAGGCATTGTTTCCGTTCCCATTGTTTTTGCTATACTCGCAGGATCTTCTGTTACAAATGCTTCATCTGGTGAGCCATTGCCTGCAACATATGCAACTATTTCAGCAAATAAAGCATTTTATGAACAGTTGAATTTTAAAGACAAGGAAGATTTCAAGGATGCACATAAAGGATTCATTGCACCCTTGAATATGAATCCAATAAAAAATTCAAAAGGTGACGTAGTATGGGATAGTAATCGATATTCATTCATCAAAGAAGATCAGCAGGCAAGTAATACTGTAAACCCTAGCTTGTGGAGACAGGCACAATTACAAAATATAACAGGCTTATTTAAAGTGGTAGATGGCGTTTATCAAGTTCGGGGCCAGGATTTATCAGTGCTTTCCATTGTGGAAGGAAAAACAGGATTAATAGTTTTGGATACACTTTCTACAATTGAAACGGCCAAAGCAGCGATGGAGATTATTTTGAACATCGACCCAAAAAACCGGTAAGTGCCATTGTTATTAGTCATAGTCATGCGGATCACTTTGGTGGTATAAAAGGCATTGCTCAGTACGCTGAAAATCCAGCTAATGTGCCCATTATTGTTCCCGCAGGTTTTAATGATGAAGCTCTAAGTGAAAACATTCTTTTAGGTAATATAATGTCTCGCCGTGCAGGTTATATGTTTGGAAATCTTTTACCCGCAAATGAAAGAGGGTTTGTTACTTCTGGCATTGGCCCGGGATTAAGTAACGGAACTTTTAGCTATTTGCCTCCAACAATGGAAGTAAAGGATGATATTCAAACGGTGGAAATAGACGGAATAACTTTTAAGTTTTTATTGACGCCGGATTCAGAAGCTCCATCTGAGATGCATTATTACATCAAAGATTACAAAACTTTAGTGGTAGCCGAAAACACCGGACACACGTTACATAACATTTATACATTAAGGGGAGCTAAAACCAGAGATACCTTAAAATGGGTTAAAGCACTTGATGAAACGGTTGATCTGTTTGGAAATGAAGATATAGATGCTATGGTTACCGCTCATACATGGCCCATTTGGGGAAAGGACCATGTTCTGGAGCAGTTGGAAAGTCAGCGTGATTTGTATAAATATATTC
>NZ_JBHVQU010000164.1:0-8292 GCF_042886655.1 Peribacillus sp. NPDC058002
AAATGAAAATGAACACGATTACAAACAAGGTTATCCGGTATACTGGAACAGAATTGCATACTAAAGGATGGCAACAAGAAGCAGTGCTTAGAATGCTCATGAATAATTTGGATCCTGAAGTTGCTGAACGTCCGGAAGATTTGGTGGTATACGGAGGGATTGGGAAAGCAGCTCGTAACTGGGAATGCTTTGATGCAATCGTCAAATCACTAAAAGAGCTTGAAGAAGATGAAACTTTACTTGTCCAATCAGGGAAACCGGTGGCCATTTTTAAAACGCATTCGGATGCACCACGTGTCCTGCTTGCAAATTCAAATATCGTCCCTGCATACGCGAACTGGGAAACATTCCATGAACTTGATAAAAAGGGATTGATGATGTATGGGCAGATGACAGCTGGCAGCTGGATATATATCGGATCTCAAGGGATCGTACAAGGTACATACGAGACCTTTGCCGAGCTTGCAAAACAACATTTCAATAACTCGTTAAAAGGCACCATTACACTAACGGCAGGTTTAGGAGGAATGGGAGGGGCACAGCCGCTGGCAGTAACGATGAACGGTGGTGTCTGTATCGGGATCGATGTAGATGAGACAAGAATTGACAGGAGGATTGAGACTCGTTATACCGACGTGAAAACGGATTCATTGGATGAAGCCATTCGTTTAGCCAATGAAGCTAAACTTGCAGGGAAAGCATTATCGATTGGTTTGATTGGGAATGCTTCAGATATTCTACCGGAAATGATCGCAAGGAACTTCATCCCTGATGTCTTGACGGATCAGACTTCGGCCCATGATCCGCTAAATGGATATACTCCTTCAGGCCTGTCAATGGTGGAAGCGGCAGAGTTACGAAATTCGGATCCAGAAAAGTATATTGAACTCTCTAAAGCTTCAATGGCCAAACATGTAAGAGCGATGCTTGAAATGATGGAAAAAGGAGCCGTGACGTTTGATTATGGCAACAATATCCGTCAAGTTGCGAAGGATGAAGGGGTAGAGAATGCTTTTGACTTCCCGGGCTTCGTTCCAGCTTATATCCGTCCACAATTCTGTGAAGGTAAAGGTCCTTTCCGCTGGGTGGCTTTATCTGGGGATCCAGAAGATATTTATAAAACAGACCAAGCCATTTTACGCGAATTCGCTGATAATGAACATTTATGTAACTGGATCAGAATGGCTCAAGAAAAAATTCAGTTCCAAGGTCTGCCTTCCCGCATATGCTGGCTTGGTTATGGGGAGCGCGCCCGTTTTGGTAAAATCCTCAATGATATGGTTGCAAGCGGTGAATTGAAGGCCCCGATCGTGATTGGTCGTGACCATTTGGATTCTGGCTCTGTTGCTTCGCCGAATCGTGAAACGGAAGCCATGAAGGATGGTTCCGATGTAGTGGCTGACTGGCCGATCTTAAATGCAATGGTGAATGCAGTTGGCGGTGCAACCTGGGTTTCCGTACATCATGGCGGCGGCGTAGGAATGGGTTACTCCATGCATGCAGGCGTTGTAATTGTGGCAGATGGCACAAAAGAAGCAGCAGCCAGGATTGAGAGGGTGCTGACAACTGACCCTGGGATGGGTGTAGTGCGTCATGTTGACGCAGGATATGAACTGGCAGAGGAAACAGCACGTGAAAGAGGTATTAATATCCCGATGCTTGATAAAGGAATTGATAAAAAATGACAAAACCAATTTGGATAAAACATGCCGCTCAACTTGCAACCCTTACCTCCGATAGGAAAGGTCCTCGTTCTAAAGAGGCAATGGTTGAGCTTGGTTTGATTGCAGATGGAAGTATATGGATGGAATCTGGTTTAATCCAAGCGATCGGTACGACCAAAGAATTGGAAGAACTCTATGCAGATAGAATGCATGAAGCTGAAGTCTTTGATGCAACTGGCCATTTGGTGACACCTGGGCTAGTTGACCCACATACGCATGTTGTATATGGCGGGAGTCGGGAACGTGAATTTGAAATGCGTCTTGAAGGCGCAACATATATGGACATTATGAACGCAGGTGGGGGCATTCATGCCACCACCCGCATGACAAGGGAAGCAAGTGAAGAAGAATTGATGGAGCAAACCATGCGTCGACTTGATTCGTTTCTCGCTCATGGCGTGACTACAGTAGAAGGTAAAAGCGGTTACGGTATGAATTTGGAAACCGAATTGAAGCAGTTGCGGGTGATGAAGAAGTTACAGGAAGAGCACCCGATCGATCTAGTTCCGACTTTTATGGGAGCCCATGCGGTTCCAAAGGATTATAAAGGCCGCGAGGATGAATTTGTCGATCATCTGATTAATGATATGCTTCCAATCGTCTCTGAAGAAAAGCTTGCTGAATTCAATGATGTCTTTTGTGAAAAGGGGGTTTTTACCCCTGAACAATCAGAGCGGATTTTAAATGCGGGGAAAAAGTATGGCTTGATCCCTAAAATTCATGCTGATGAAATTGAGCCATACGGTGGAGCTGAATTAGCTGCGAAGATAGGAGCCATTTCAGCTGAGCATTTGTTAAAAGCTTCCGATGAGGGGATTACTGCTATGGCGAAGTCAGGCACCATTGCCTGCTTGCTCCCAGCCACCGCCTTGTATTTACGAGAAGAAGCGGCCCCTGGAAGGCGAATGGTTGATGAAGGTGTGGCTGTTGCCATTTCGACAGATTGCAATCCCGGATCTTCACCGACGACATCCATGCCGCTTGTCATGAATCTGGCATGCATTTCGATGCGGCTTACCCCTGCAGAAGCTCTGACGGCGGCGACATACAATGCTGCTTGTGCAATCAACAGGGAAGAAAGGGTCGGTTCCCTCGAAGTCGGAAAACAAGCTGATGTCGTTTTATGGAATGTTGAAAACTATCAGGAGTTGCAATATTTATTTGGGGTCAATCACGTTAAATCTGTATGGAAAAATGGTGTGCAAGTAGTGAATGATAAAGTGAAGACTGATTCCAAAAGCCTTACTGGTCTATAAAATTCACTAAAAGAAGAGAGGCTATACCCATCGACCCTTCATTAGGTTGACCGGATCTCTCATGAAACGCCCATTAATGAACTTCTATGTATCAGGAGCCTCTTTACATCCGCTGGAGTTTTGGCGGATGTAAAAAGGCTTTGATACGTACAATATGATCTAACAGTATTCCATGTTGCCAAAGCAAGAAATGTATCTGATATTTCAGTTGCACTGGTATACATGCTTCTATCCATGGTGGTATCCGCTTGTCATGTTTTTCTGTCTTGATCCGATCTTATCTATGGTGGGCGAAACAGTAAAGACCAAGGTATTCATGGCTGTAATTTATTACAGGCTGCAAAATGCAAACTAGATTTAGGGTCTTAAGATTACTGTTTTTTATGTTTAAAATCAGTCAGTATTGCTGCTCTCTAACAAACATCTAGGAGTGATTACATGTTGAGAAATAACTATCGTTATTTTATCATTTTTATGATTATTGTTATTACAATCATAAATTATATTGATAGAGGTGCACTTTCATATGCCCAAGCTGAAATAATCAAGGAGTTCAATTTAGATCCAGTAAGTTGGGGGGCAATCCTGGGGTATTTTGGATATGGATATATATTCGGTGCACTATTTGGTGGTGCTTTAGCAGATAAGAAAGGTCCTAAATTCATGTGGATCATTGCCGGAACTACATGGTCTTTTTTTGAAATTGGGACAATATTCGCAGGTCACATAGGTGCAGCATTATTTGGAGGCTCTGCCTTGGCAGGATTTGCGGTGTTTCGTGTTTTATTTGGATTAGCTGAAGGACCTACATTATCAACGATGAACCGAACGATGGCAAACTGGGTATCTCCTAAAGAAAAAGGGTTTGCTGTAGCTCTTGGATTAGTGGGAACGCCAATTGGAGCATTGATTACTGCACCCATCGTAGTAGGTCTTCTAACATTCACTAACTGGAAAGTAACATTTGTTATTCTCGGTATATTAGGTTTTATTTGGGTAGCAATTTGGAACAAAGTATTTACAAACTTACCTGAAGATCATCCAAGAGTCTCGAAAACCGAACTAGAAGAAATTCGAAGAGCAGATAATTTAATAAAAGGTGAGACGAAATTAGACGAACAAATAAATGTACCATGGTACCATTTTTTTAAAAACCCTACGTTAGTATTTAATGCAATTGGATATTTTGCCTTTTTATATGTAAATATTCTATTACTTACATGGACCCCCAAATATCTGCAAGATGAATTTAATTATTCACTTTCTTCTCTTTCATATATTGGTATGATTCCCTGGGTAGGAGCTATTATCACTGGGTTATTGGGTGGTAAAATCTCGGATATATTACGAAGGAAAACAGGGAATTTACGTATTGCCAGATCTTGGTTTACAGTAGTCTCCTTATTTTGTACAGCTGTATGTTTTATGTTGATTCCGACTGTCGAAAGTGCGGCGGCCGTACTTGCTTTAATGTGTATTGGAAATGCCTTTAACTATTTGCCTAATTCCATTTATTGGATCGTGGTTCTGGATACAGAACCGAATAAAGCTGGAACATTTGGCGGGGTAACTCATTTCATTGCGAATCTGGCTACCATAATTGCCCCTACCTTGACTGGAAGTCTTGTCGCCATATATGGATATAATGCCATGTTTATTGCAGCATCAATAGCCGTCACGATCGGCATGTTAGCCATGGTATTCGTGAAGCCTGGCAAACGAGGCAATTCATCGGAAACCACCACTAATATGGTTAGCTAATATAAGGCATAAATGGATGTATATTGATTACGGATTATGTTTTTCACTTTCAGAAGAAGTTTACAAGAGGAGCATCCGATTGATCTAGTTCCTACTTATAAGAGAGCCCGTGCGGTTCCAAAGGATATAATAAAGGCCGTGAGCATGAATTTGTCGAGTAAAAACCCTCTTTAACGCCATTTGTGAAGAGTGATTACTAAAGCCTGAATGGCCTTTAAAAATCACTAAAAAAGGTATGGCGTTGATCTTCCATTTCAGCAGATGAATTGGGCTTTTAGAAGTATTTATCCACATTTAATGGTGTTGAATAGTAGGATGGTGATTTATCATCCTACCCATTGGCAGCGTTCAACACTTTACTGCTTTACAGTGAAATTAAATGAAAGTGTTTCAGGAAATCGGGAAATTAATCTTCCATGTGGAGGGAATTTTATGTGGGTAATCACTATCCATTCGAAAAATGGCATAAAAATGTTTGAGTTTACCACAGAAAAGGAAGCTAGGGAAAAATTTGAGGTAATAGAAGGCTGTAAAATCCTTAGTGAAGTCATTTATTTCAATGATAAACAATTGATCGAATCCTAAAACTATATTTTCAAAATGAAATAGAAATTAAAAGGTATAATGGGTTGATATAAATCATAAAAAGAATACTATTTCATAATACTCTATGTTGAATTTTAGTACGAGTCTTAACCATAAAATGAAAACTATCTACACCATGACCCCTGATGAGCATTTTATAGTGGATAAACATCCTTATTATCCACACATTGCTATAGCAGCAGGTTTCTCTGGACACGGTTTTAAATTCAGCAGTGTCATGGGTGAAATTTTGAGTGACTTGATTATCTCCGGTACTAGCAAGGAAGATATTTCATTGTTTTCTATTAATCGATTCAATAATTAAATGTCATAATATGCTTCACACCATAATCCTCTAATCATGGCCGTTGCTTTCTTCCAAAGGAAACAACGGCTTTTTTTATTGTAATATTTATGAAGAGCTCTTCTTGAATCCGAATTTAATGTTAGGTTATCTAACAAAGTATTGTCGAAATAATTAGAATATGATAGAATGAGAATATTCCGAAATGCGAAACTAGAATTCCGAATTTCGGAACTTGTAGTATTGAGTGAATGAATGAGTACCTACATATTCATATGGATTATTTACTGAAATTTTTGTTAATAAAGGAGAAGGTCGTATGAACACGGTTGATTTGAATTGTGATTTAGGAGAAAGTTTTGGCGCTTACCGTATTGGTAATGATCAAGAGATTTTGGATTATGTAACATCTGTCAATGTAGCTTGTGGATTCCACGCTGGTGATCCGACCGTCATGAGAAAAACGGTTCAGCTTGCTTTGGGGAAAAATGTGAAAATTGGAGCCCACCCAGGTTTACAGGATTTAATAGGATTTGGAAGGCGCAATATGAATATTTCACCACAGGAAGCTTATGATATTGTCGTCTATCAAATTGGTGCATTAAATGGTTTTCTGCAATCCGAAGGCGGAAGTATGCAGCATGTGAAACCGCATGGGGCTTTGTACAATATGGCCGCAAAGAATAAAGAGTTATCAATGGCCATTGCCGAAGCGGTGTATAAAGTGAATCCCGAGCTTATCTTATTTGGTTTGTCAGGCAGTGAATTAATACGTGCCGGACAGGCTATCGGATTGCAAACCGGGAGTGAAGTATTTGCCGATCGTACCTATCAGCATGATGGTTCATTGACTTCCCGATTGGAAAAGGACGCATTGATCGAAAACGATGATGATGCCGTTGCGCAAGTCATTCGCATGGTGAAGGAGGGAAAGGTTCTGTCTCAACAAGGCTCGGATGTGGCTTTAAAAGCAGATACCATTTGTATTCATGGGGACGGGGCACATGCTTTATCCTTTGCTCGGCATGTTAAAGAATCTTTACAATTATCTGAAATAACAGTCAAGTCCTTTTCTTGAAAAACCAAAACCATCAGGAGGTAGTTTCCATTGGAGCCAATTAAAAATACAACAGCACAGGATAAGAATCCAAATAAGCCAAAAATAAACCGCACTTTATTGTTAGGTGCAGCATTCCTAATGGCAACGTCGGCAATAGGACCCGGTTTTTTAATGCAAACAACCGTTTATACCCAAAGTCTTGCGGCAAGTTTCGGATTCGTCATTCTGATTTCGGTCATTCTTGATATATTTGCCCAAACAAATGTATGGCGCATTATTGCTGTATCCGAAAAACGGGGGCAAGAAATTGCAAACATGGTCCTTCCAGGGTTGGGCTATGTACTGGCAGCACTGATCGTTATGGGCGGGCTGGCATTTAATATTGGAAATATTGCAGGAGCAGGATTAGGTCTAAATGCGATGACGGGAATATCCCCCACGACCGGGGCGGCAATAAGTGCAGTCATCGCCGTACTGATTTTTGTAGTGAAAGAAGCAGGAAAAGCGATGGACCGTTTTACGCAAATTGCCGGATTTTTCATGATTTGTTTGATGATTTACGTTGCTTGGACAACCTCTCCTCCAGTCGGGGAAGCGGTAGTGAGGACTTTTGCACCTGATAAAATCGATATTATAGCAATTGTAACGTTAGTAGGTGGTTCTGTAGGTGGCTATATTACCTTTGCAGGGGGACACCGTCTCTTGGATGCAGGCGTGAAGGGCGTTGACTCATTACCACAGGTCACGAAGAGCTCGGTAATGGGGATACTCATAACGACGGTCATGCGTGTTGCCTTATTTCTAGCCGTATTGGGTGTTGTATCGAAAGGTTTACAAATTGATTCGGATAACCCTGCAGCATCCGTTTTTCAACTTGCAGCTGGTAATGTAGGATATAAAATGTTTGGTATTGTTATGTGGGCTGCAGCAATCACGTCAGTTGTTGGAGCGGCATATACATCCGTTTCATTTATCAGAACATTCAGCGAAAAAATTAATAAGAAGGCGAACTGGATAATCATTGGTTTTATTATCGTTTCGACTATTTGCTTTCTATTAATTGGTCAACCGGTTAAAGTGCTGCTAGTAGTCGGGGCCATCAATGGACTCATTTTACCAATTGCTCTTGGAACATTGCTAATTGCTGCATATAAGAAAAACATCGTGGGTGATTATAAGCATCCTTTATGGCTAACGATTTCCGGTGTGTTCGTGGTAGTCATCATGGCGTTAATGGGCGTATATACATTAATGAAACAACTGCCCGCACTTTTTTAATGATTAATGAACGAATATCCATTAAATATAGGTTGAAGTGGTTTGCCAGTTCAAAATAGGAGATGAATACTAATGATCGATCTTTCCCAAGCTACCCCGGCTAAGTTGCGTTCCATGATTCGAAACAATGAATTGATTAAACCGACTGCCGGCATGGCTAACGGTTATGCACAAGCGAACTTAGCCATCTTAAAAAAAGAGCATGCTTTTGATTTTTTATTATTCTGTCAGCGCAATCCTAAATCCTGTCCATTGCTGGACGTTACGGAAATTGGTTCACCCATTCCCGCATTTGCAGCAAAGTCTGGGGATATACGCACCGAT
>NZ_JBHVQU010000165.1:0-8239 GCF_042886655.1 Peribacillus sp. NPDC058002
TCCAATCAACCTTAAATCGTTTTGTTTTAAAAACAACAATCTTTACGAAAAGAGCCATTCATTAATTTTAATTTCTAAAAAGAAAAGAGTGAGCTTTATGATGAAAGACATTAAAAATATCTATTGTGTAGGTCGAAACTATGCCTTGCATGCAAAAGAATTGAATAATGAAATACCAACTTCCCCTTTTTTATTTTCAAAACCGACTCATTCGCTTGTGGAAGCAAAAGGCCAGTCAATTACTTTGCCGGGTAATCAGGGTTCCGTTCACTTTGAAACTGAACTTGTCATACATATCGCAAAGCAGTACGAATCAGGAATGAAAGTAGACGAAATGGTAGATGCGATGGCCATTGGGTTGGATTTAACGCTTAGAGATGTTCAATCACAGTTAAAACAAAAACAGCACCCTTGGCTTTTGGCTAAAGGTTTCAAAAATTCTGCTGTTGTTAGTGAGTTCATTCCATTTCCAGGTGTCGAAGCATGTGAACAATTAGATTTTTCCTTGTTAAAGAATGGAGAGCGTGTACAAGTCGGAAATATTAAAGACTTACTATTTGATTTGCAAACGATTATAGAATTTACAGAAGAGCATTTTGGACTTGGGAAAGGAGATATTATTTTTACAGGTACTCCAAGTGGTGTAGGACCTCTTTCAGACCAAGACAAGCTTTCACTAAATTGGGGTGGAAATGAAATTGGATCCTGTTCAGTTACACTGAATTCATGAAAAAAGGAGCAGTCATTTTGACTGTTTTTTTTATGGAGTAATTCAAACTTAGACAAAAAGAAGAAACTCGTCTAAAATGAAGAGAACAATTTAACAACATGGAAACTGCCAATATGGCACGTACTTTTTCAAAAAGTTAAATCATTAAATTTAGGCTTTGGAAAATTAATTTTTAATGAATTAGAACAATTTAATTGAATGAAGATAATCAATTTTAATTATAAAGGATAGAACAGGGTGGAAAGTGCATGAAGAACAACCAAGAAAAGAAGTATTTAGATAATTGGCTATCTCTTACTAATATTCAAATGAGCATTACGAATGAGCTGGAAAGTGCTTTGCAAAAAAATCATAACCTTTCGTTAAAAGAGTTTTACGTTCTATACTTTTTATCCAAAACAAGCGAAAAACAATTGAGGCTACAACAATTACAAGAAATGGTAGGATTAAGTCAAAGTGCTATATCTAGGCTGGTAGTCAGACTGGAAGCAAAAAGCTGCGGCGTTTTACAAAGGCAAATATGCGAAGATGATCGACGAGGTATTTACACACGTTTAACTAGAATAGGTGAAGAAAAACTACAAATTTCCTTAAATACTGTTCATGAAATTCTGCACTCTGCTTTTTCGAAAGGAAACCTTCAAGATGAGTTACAATCCTTAATCAAAAAATTATAATATAGTTTCTTACATCCTTTAAGTACTAAGTGAAGACGGTTATTTCTACATATCTTAGATAGGAATATTCCTTTGCCCTGTAAGATTTAAATGAACTGAAATTATTTAAATCTTAGTGTTGCCTTTCGTTTTTATTTTGGACGGAACTGTTGACAAAAAGAGAAGTGTCAATGCGAAAATAAATGTAAGCGCATGCATTCAAGAGGGTGTTTTACTTACTCCTTTTTCATATGAAAATCACCTACTGCAGTAAATTCATTTGAAACTATTTTCCTTCTTCGACGTATTACATCAAGAGTAATTTAGAAATTTCATGAAATGCGAATGGATTTCTTGTCATTTCTTATTACTCCCCATTTTACTTACATATTCTTAAGACGGTTTGAGATAATTTCGAAGGGAAGAAGAAGCATGTTCAAAAAGATTTTAGCAAGTTTAGGAAAAGGAGCCGCAACTGTAGATTTACAATGCGGTAATCGTAATTATCAAGCGGGAGAAAGCATCCAAGGGGAGGTTGTCATTCAAGGTGGTGAGGTGGAACAGAACATTAATCAATTGACTGTCCGGCTTATGATGAATGTGGTATTAAAACAAGAAAGCGTTTCTAAGGAAGTTGCCCATATACCATTAGTTAATCGAGAGTGTATTCACCCCAAAGAACATAAGGTCATTCCTTTTCATTACGTCCTGCCTACGAATATACCTATTTCAAGGGGAACTGTCTCATACTATCTGGATACACATCTTGATATTGAGGGTGGGGTTGACCGCAAAGATGTAGACCGGCTAGTCATCCAACCCCAGAATTCTCTTCAAGCCATTTTTAATGCAATGACTCAATTAGGTTTTCGCGAGACAGCTGACTCCGGTAAACTCGACAAATATGGACAGGAATTTGCTTTTTTTCCCACTCAACAATTCATGGGACAAGTAAATGAAGTTGAAATGCGTTTTGCCAATGAAGAATCAGGTATCCGGGTTTGGATGGAAGTTGACTGTAAAAGCGGATACAAGGAAATTGAAGCAAAACGTGAGTTTCATTTAAATCAAAATGTTCTTGAACATGAAGCCGGACTTGAAAAACTACTAGGAAAATATATATCGGAAGCCATTGATCAGCCTTATGCTTTTACACAGCCTTTCTCTTATTCCGCAAACCAGCATCATGGTCGCGCTTCCCAATTAAACGCTATACCTGGAATGGTTGGTGGATTAGCAGTGGGTGTTTTAGGGACGATGCTATTTACTGAGATGTTGGAAGGTTTTGATATTGAGGAAATGTTTGAAGAGGCAACAGAGGATTTTGATGGGGGATTTGATGCATTTTTTGATAATGGAGATGGGGAATCCTAATAAAGCCATTAGTTAGTTCCTATGTTAACGTAGAAAAGAAAAAGTACCCACTAATCATTGCTTGGGTAAGGATTGGAGAACAAGCGTTACTTACTTTGATCAGTAAGTAACGCTTGTTTTATTGTTGTTTGGTTTATAAGAAAAACCAGGAAGAGGACATTCAACAGTGCAATTTGCTTCCTTTTGCATATGCTTCGATTTTCCCCTAATCCTATTTATCTTCCTATATTAATAAAAGTTTTATCATCAGCCTGAAATCTCCATTCTTCATAGTCAAGCGCTCCTGGAACAATTCAGGAAAAGAGTCTAGAAAAGAAAAAACATGTGGGTAACCTAATTCATTCTTAATAAATGATTGAGTTTATATAAAGTAAATTAACCTATAAGGGTTTTTTGGTTATATAACCTTTTGGGGGGATTATTATTATTTGAATAATGAAGAACCGAAGGAGAGAAAATATGAATGCTCGATACCTAGACCTTTTGATTTCTGAATGGTTTTAATGCTTTCATCACCTGAAATAAACCTTCGGTATTTGATTTGCTGTAAAAAATGAATAAACAATCATATAAAGCCCATTCTATATACAAGAATGATAAAAAGGAGATTACATCGTGAAGCCATATGAAATAAAAAATATGATTATTGATGACGAGTTTGATGGTGAAGAATCGGTTACAGCCGATTTTACTCACAATGAAAAAGATTATAGCATTACTTTTAAAAAAGAAGATCTTGAAATAATTAATACATGGGTTTTTGAGGATGGTTCATCTCTTCCAGCAAATTTATCAGGTATTATCATTGAATCGATAAGGGAAGATATTAAAAAGAGAATCTAGTCATTTGCACTAGATCTTTTTTATGGTCAGTTTCTTAATAGAAGAAAAATTTAAACCTTGTTTATTTATGATAAAAGATAATGAAGAATCATTGTTTGTGGTGCAATACCAATAAGAGTGAGAGTGATAAGGCTTAAATTTTTTTACTTCGGAATCTTAACTGTTTTTAACTAAATTAATCGATGTAGCTAATAGGTATTTGAAAAATATGGATTTATGAACATAAGAAAAGCCCTTAAGAAAAAAGGGCTTTTTCGTTGTGACTGATTATGGTAACTAACTAAGTTTCTCTGTAAGCGCCAAATATTCCCCACCTACAATTTGTAAATAAGGCATGAGATAATCTCCTTACATCCTATATGTGGAGGTTTTTTATGACAAAACCACTTATAAAGAAGGAATGGGAAGCCCACATCCAAGATTTTAAAGAAAGTGGATTATCCAAAGCTGCTTGGTGTCAAAAACAGAATCTACCGGTTCATCGGCTCTATTACTGGCTCAAGAAATTATCACCTCAAGTGAAAGATCCGAATGAAAGTAAACGTACAAAATGGATATCTATGAATGTCCCTCCTATAGAAGAAAAAATACATACCAACATCCGCATTCATTTTAAAGAAGCTACAATTGAAATAGATGCACCTTTTACTCCCCATATGCTTCTACAAGTGATGCAGACGGTTAAAAAGCTATGATGTCAGAAGAAACAGCCATTGGAAGGGTATGTATCGCACAAGGAGTTACAGACCTACGTAAAGCCATTGATGGACTGGCAGCCATTGTGAAGGAAGAGTTTGACTTAGATCCCTTTTCCTCTTGTTTATTTGTCTTTTGCAATCGCTCACGCGATAAACTAAAGATTCTCGTGTGGGAACATAATGGGTTTTGGTTGCACTATCGCAGATTAGAAAAAGGGGAATTTGACTGGCCAACTCAACATCCGAATGTCCCACTCACCATTTCAAGAAGGCAACTGAGGTGGCTTCTTGATGGATTTGCTTTTCATCAAAAACAAGGACATCAAGCCGTATATGCGAGAACAATCCTGAGAAAAAACTCTTATGGATCTTACGAATAAAAAAGAAATAGATAAAGTCTTGCCGTGGTCATCTAGTTTACCCTCTGCATGCAGAGTACCGATAAAAAGGGAAGCAAACAAAACATAGTCCCCAAATACACCATCCATGTAGTATTTGGGGGCTACTTGACGTTTACCTTTATAGCGAATTTACTTAAAATAAGGAACCTTTTTCAAAGCCACACAAACTGGAACGGCAACGATAATTCCTAATATATTTTGAACGAGATCTCCAGGTATCGAAGCTAAAGGTGCAATCCAATTACCGTATAGAATCCCTTCACCAATATAATAAACAGCTATCATAAATGGAATGGAAACGATTGTTGCTATTACATTGAAAGCAATGCTAGTACCGTTGCGACCCTTTGACCAAGCGATTTTACCAACTATATATCCTTGCAAACCACGCGCCACAATGGTGATAGGTGCCCACAATGCCCACCCTCCAACTATATCAAATAACCCCATTCCTATCGCACCAGCAAGAGCTGCTTTTTTAGGACCAAATAAAATAGATGCAATAAAAAGCATAGCTGTTCCTAGATGAACTAACCCTCCATTTGCGGAAATTGGCAGTTTAATATTCAAAAAGAAAGTAGATAGGAACACAAGTGCAATCAACATTGCGGTAATAATTAGATCCATAGTTTTTTGACTTGACTTTGAATAACTTTGTGTATTTTGCATATCTGTAAACCTTCCTAACTAGAATTTTCCTATGATTTTAGCAAAAGACTGGTGTCTATAAAAGTGTCAATTTATTAAAAAACTATGAGGTCAGTTTAAAAAATACAGATATTATACGTATTGAAAAGAGAGAGGAGATGACTGTTTTTAGCTGATTTATGATAAGATAAATAAAGTTTAAAGTGGATAGGCCATATGGAGGTTATTATGAAAAAAGTTGCTGTACTACAGGATTTATCATCTTTTGGAAAATGTTCATTAACAGCTGCAATTCCGGTTCTTTCGGTCATGGGCGTGCAGGCATGCCCTTTACCAACGGCCATATTGACTGCGCAAACCGGATATCCAAGTTTTTTTTGTGAAGATTTTACATCCAAAATGAAATACTTCATAGAAGAATGGAGCAAGCTTAATGTAACCTTTGATGGAATCTATACCGGCTTCGTTACTGGTGAAGAGCAAATTAATAATATTTTCCATTTTTTAGATAAATTTTATACAAAAGAAACCATTTTACTTGTTGATCCAGTAATGGGGGATATAGGAGAAGTCTATAAACTTTTTACCGATGAATTACTGGTACTTATGAGAGAACTGGTGAAGCGTGCAGATGTCATTACACCAAATGTTACAGAGTGCTGTTTATTAACCGGATTGCCTTATGAAAAGCTGCATAGCTATTCAAACGAAGAGGACTATATTAAAGCGATAGAAGAAGCAGGGAATATGTTGCAGCAAGAAACGGGAGCCCAGGTTATCATCACTGGAATGAATCCACCGTCAGCAGATTCAGAGATGCAGTTTATCGGAAATATGTATTTGGACGGAAGTAGAACCTTTTATAGTGCGACGCAGTATAACGGTGAAAGCTATTCAGGTACTGGTGATTTATTTGCATCTGTGATTATGGGAAGCATGATGCGTGGAGAGAACCTAGAAAAATCCGTACAGCTCGCAGTGGCATTCCTGACAGAGGCTATCAATGATTCCTCCTTGGAGCAAATTCCTAAAGTAGAAGGAGTTAACTTCGAAAAATATTTACGAATGTTATTATGAATGCTTTGGAAAATGGAAAAAAATAGAGTAACAAAAGCTCGGCTTTTTGACTAACCGAGCTTTTTGTATAAATCAAATAGTACTTAAATTTTGTCGAATATTGTAAAAAATCACTTAAATAATAAGGAAACTTTCTATTTACCTCACAACAGACAGTATTTATGTTCGTTAAAGTTTGAAAATATTTAACTTCCATAGACCTTTACAATTGAAGCATTTTCTTTATTATTTCTGATCTATCCTTATCAGGAAATAGAGCTTCTAATTCCTCGATTGTAGATAATATTGTTTTTTCTTCAAGTAATTTTTCTTCATCTTTAGTCCACTTTATCGCCATTACATTATCCTTTCTTTATTTAGATTTCTTTTTTTCATTCTTAAGTCTTTTAACGTGAGCTCTCATTTTATCTAATTCCTTTTGTTTCCCTTCTTCATCATTTGCCAATGCAGAAAATAAAGCTATCGTGCCTAATTTGTAGAATTCGTTTCTCTTGAGGATCTTTAATTTAAAAATATGATGCAAAAGTTAATTCACTCATATTTTTTTAAAACGATTGCTGCGTTATGGCCTCCAAAACCAAATGAATTGGATAGACCAGTATTTATTTTCACCTTACGGGCAATACCCGGTACATAATCTAAATCACATAATGAGTCAGGCTTTTCCAAGTTGATGGTTGGAGGAATGATTCCTTCCTGTAAACTTTTTGCCAAAGCAATTGCTTCCACGCCTCCAGCTGCTCCTAACATGTGACCAAGCATAGATTTATTAGCTGTTATTGGGAGTTGATAAGCTTTTGATTCAAATAGTTTTTTAATTGCCAGTGTCTCAGAACGATCTCCAACTTCTGTACTTGTTGCATGAGCGCTAATGACATCAATCTCTTCAGGAGAAATTTTTGCGTTTTTCAAAGCCATTTTCATTGCAAGATAGGCTCCTTTACCTTCTGGGTGTGTAGCCACCATATGATAGGCATCAGAACTTGCACCATACCCAATGACTTCAGCGTGAATTTTTGCGTTTCTACGTAAAGCGTGAGACAAAGCTTCCAAGATTAAAATTCCTGCTCCTTCTGACATGACAAATCCATCTCGATTTACATCAAAAGGACGGCTAGCTTTAGTTGGATTATCGTTTCTCGTTGATAATGCTGTAGCATTACCAAAACTAGCTAACGATAAATCTGTTATAGCTGCCTCTGCTCCTCCTGCAAAAACGGCATCAGCTTCTCCAAAGCGAATAAGTCTGAATGCTTCACCAATAGCTGTATTACCGATCGCACAAGCAGAAACAGGTGACATAGTAGGTCCCATTGCGTTCCACTTAATACTAATTTGGGCCGCGGCAGCATTTGAAATCATGGCTGGTACCAGGGTTGGACTGACTCTTCTAGGACCTTTCTCTCGAAGAGTATCCACATTATCAATAAATGTTTCAATTCCTCCTATCCCCGAACCAACATATACGCCAAGTCTTTCCAGATTGACATCATCAATATCTAAATCAGAATCAGCCCAAGCTTGTTCAGCAGCAGCCAAAGCAAATTGAGTAAAACGATCTAGACGTCGTGCTTCATTTTTTCCCAAGATCTCATCTGCATTAAAGTCACGAATAATTCCTGCAATTTTTGCTTTATGATTGCTTACGTCAAATGTATCAATAGAGGAAATGCCAGACTTCCCTTCAGTCAGATTCCTCCAAAATTTTTCTACGTTGTTTCCAATAGGAGAGACCACTCCCATTCCTGTAATAACGACTCTTTCCATTTTTCATCACTCCAAATGAATAGTATACTTGTATTATACTTCGGG
>NZ_JBHVQU010000166.1:0-8231 GCF_042886655.1 Peribacillus sp. NPDC058002
AAGTTAAAGCTGTCATCCAGGATAAATTACATGTAGCGTCAAAAGGGAGAACTCAGCCATTAATCATAACCGTCATATCCTAACTGTTTAAAGCCATGGAATTTTACAGTCATGCCAGTCACATCGTGAATATTATAAGTACCTGGTATGAAGTGCGGTTCATTCCCCATAACTTCTTAAGCTCAATGTCTGCTATGTTTCTTTTTGTTTATGGCGAATGATTTCAACTTCTCGTTTAGCTCTAATAAAAGCGATGAATTGAATCGTTTCCTCTTCAGAAAGAGAGATTCCATCGACAGCAAGCTTCATATTTGGTGAATCCGTCAATTCCATGGCTCGAGGTGACTCTGTGGTAATATCTTTAGATGGATAATCCACTCGACCTAGAATGTAATCAGTGGATGTATCATATAAGCCTGCTAATAAATTTACCGTTTCCAATGAAGGACGGCGATGGCCCGATTCGTAACCTGCATAGGTACTCTTGGCTATTCCGAGTCTGTCAGCGGTATATTGCAAAGACCACCTTTTGGCCTTCCTTAATGTAGTTAATCTATTTACGATCATTCTTATTACTCTCCTTTTATATAAATCGATTATAACATCAAATTGGAATAAGCGTACGCGTAATGAATGTTTTTAGCTTGATTTCACTCAGGAACATGACTATAATAACATGTGGTGTACGCGCAACATGTATATATCCAGCAAAAACATCCATTTCAAAGATGATGAATGATTGTAAAACGGGAGGCTTTATAGGGGGTAGTTTATTGGGGAAGTTGAAGTCAAAAATGAAGAAGTTGATGTTAATTACTACAGGTGGTACAATTGCATCGTTAGAAGGGAAAAATGGACTGGTTCCAGATATGAAAGCTGACGAATTTTTAGGACACCTGCCGGGATTGGATTTACTTTATCAGATTGATAGTAAGCCTTTGATGAATATTGATAGTACAAATATGCAGCCGGAAGATTGGACAGAAATGGCACAATCCATTCATGAGCACTACCATGATTACGATGGCTTTGTGATTACCCATGGAACAGATACAATGGCTTACACTTCAGCTGCGCTCTCATATATGTTACAAGATTTAAGGAAACCAATTATCATTACAGGTTCTCAAATCCCAATTGCCTTTAAAAAGACAGATGCCAAAAGAAATATCTCTGATGCGATTAGGTTTGCTTGTGAAGATATTGGAGGAGTATATGTTGTATTTGATGGTAGAGTCATCCAGGGTACTAGGGCCATTAAATTGAGAACTAAAAGCTATGATTCGTTTGAAAGTATTAACTATCCATATATCGCTACCATATTCAAAGATAAAATTGAGTATCTAAAGCCAGTTCATTCACCAAAGAAAAAGGAAGCTAAGTTAGATGCTTCCCTATGTACAGATGTTGCTTTAGTAAAGCTGCATCCCGGTATTAAACCTGAATTCTTTGATTCTCTGAAAAATCAATGTCGGGGTATCGTAATTGAAAGTTATGGAAGCGGTGGTATTCCATTTCAAAGAAGAAATATTTTAGAAAAATTGAATGAGCTAGTACAGTGTGGAATATCCGTAGTCATTACTACCCAATGTTTAGAAGAAGGGGAAGATATGGATATTTACGAAGTGGGACGAAAAGTGAATAAGAATGTCATCATTCGTTCCAGAAATATGAATACAGAAGCCATCGTTCCTAAGTTGATGTGGATCTTAGCCAAGACAAAGGATCCCAAAAAAGTGAAGGAAATGATGGAAACACCGATTGCAGAGGACATTACATTATAGAACAGACAAAGGGGTAAGAGGAAATGTTGACAGAAGAGAGAACATACCGCATCGAGAAAGACTTTCTTGGGGAAAAGGAAATTCCAGCTGATGTATATTATGGAATACAAACTTTACGCGCTGTAGAGAATTTTCCGATTACCGGTTACAAAGTCAATGAAGAAATGATTCGTGCACTAGCTATGATTAAAAAAGCAGCCGCATTAGCAAATATGGATACCAAACGGTTATATGATGGTATTGGAAGCGCTATCGTCAAAGCTTCTGATGAAGTGATCGATGGAAAGTGGCATGAATATTTCATCGTTGACCCAATTCAAGGCGGCGCAGGTACATCGATGAATATGAACATTAATGAAATCGTTGCCAACCGTGCGTTAGAATTCATGGGACACAATAAAGGGGATTATGTACAAGTAAGTCCAAATAGCCATGTTAACATGTCGCAATCAACCAATGACGTATTCCCAACTGCCATTCATTTATCAACACTAAGACTCTTAGAGCAATTGTTACAAACAATGACCAAGATGAGTACGGTTTTAAAAAATAAAGCAAAACAATTTGATCATGTTATTAAAATGGGACGCACACATCTTCAAGACGCAGTGCCAATTCGACTCGGTCAAGAATTTGAGGCATACAGTCGCGTGTTGGATCGGGATATAAAACGAATCAGTCAATCACGCCAACATTTATATGAAGTGAATATGGGGGCAACAGCAGTGGGAACGGGATTGAACGCAGATCCCCGTTACATTGAAAATGTTGTTAAATATTTAGCTGAAATCAGTAACTTGCCGCTTGTAGGTGCAGAACATTTAGTGGATGCAACCCAAAATACGGATGCATATACTGAAGTGTCAGCGTCATTGAAAGTATGTATGATGAATATGTCTAAAATTGCTAATGATTTACGTTTGATGGCTTCAGGACCGAGAGCGGGATTAGCAGAAATCACTCTTCCAGCACGTCAACCAGGTTCATCCATCATGCCAGGAAAAGTAAATCCAGTAATGCCAGAATTAATTAATCAAGTCGCTTTCCAAGTTATCGGGAACGATAATACGATTTGCTTAGCATCAGAAGCAGGACAACTAGAGTTGAACGTAATGGAGCCAGTCCTTGTATTCAATTTATTGCAATCAATTAGCATCATGAACAATGCTTTCAATGTCTTTACAGATTATTGCTTAGAAGGCATTGAAGCTAATGAGCAACATTTAAAAGATTATGTCGAACAAAGTGTTGGAGTGATTACAGCAGTCAATCCGCACCTTGGGTACGAAGTGGTTTCACGTATTGCGCGTGAAGCGATATTAAAAGGCAAATCAGTTCGCGAACTTTGTTTACAATATGATGTGTTGACAGAAGAAGAATTGGATCTAATTCTAAATCCTTATGAGATGACAAAACCCGGTATAGCGGGAGCTTCACTTTTTGAGCGTCAATAACCAGTAAATTAGTAGAAAACAATCTATATGATTTTGATGTAATGACTATGCCTTTAGGACCGTTGGTATAAAGGCATAGTCATTTATTTTATGCATTCCATTATGAAATGTTACCCAAACCGTCCGGCAACAGCTTCTTGGTATTATTATCTGAATATACAGATATCGTTTACCGTCGATCTAATCATGGAGGGGGTTACCCAATCATAAACAATCCATCCCCTTTAGAATATATTTAATATCATTAGCCGCAATCAAATCGCAATTAGATCAATCATTAGGTTGCCAGCAGGGTTAAACCAGTAAACAAGGACTGCGATTAATGCACCTGGCATAAAGAAAACCCTCGACGTTCATTAAAAACTATATCCGAGATATAACTGCATAATAAAGTGCCCGGAATGCCTGATGGAAAAGTTTTTACGAATTGAATAATACGCTGCATATCCAATGAAGTTTCCGAGGAAAACTTGTAAACTAAGTTTCTTATATTCGGAATCTATCTTTCCTTCAGGTAATCTCTCAACTGGTAAAACTGGCTAAAGTAATTTGAGCATCCAATTCCTCCTTAATATGATATTTTTGAACCTAATTGAGTTAAGTATTGATGATGACACATATAAAAAACCCATACTTAAATAAAAGGTCCTATTTAAGCATGAGTTCTCAAAATCACCACCATCGCTAGCTTGTAATAATTAACTATCTTCATAAGAAAACGGTGTGAGCATTTTTCGTGCCCACTCGTACAAATGAGGTACCATTTTCGTCAAGTTTAATAGACTAATATTTCATGCTAAGTTTTTTGGTATGTGTCCAAAGTTCCAATGAATATTAATGGTAAAGGTAAAACCAACTGGAATGACATGATTTTTTTTCATTTTTTTTTTTGATATTTAAAATAATGTACTTAGTCACTTCCAGGTGGAAAGGGAGGAGGACTTTGAAACAAGTGAATTGTTTTATCAAAAGTGTTACATTTCTAATGCTCGCATTTCTCATGTTTAGTGGTCAGGCTGCTTTTGCTTCATCAAGTTCATTATCATCACAATCCACGCCAGACCTTTTGATTCGGCAGATCATGGGTTTAGCCTATGAATCCCAGCAAACGATTAACAGTGGCCCATTTTCTGTAGGTGATTCATTGAAGAAAGTGGAAAAAGCCTGGGGTGCACCGGAAGATTTAAGTACCGTCGCGGCCAATTATTGGTCCCATAATATCCGTTTCCTCTATGACGGTTCAACAGGAAGAAAAACGATTACCGCCATTGATGATTTCGATCAGCAATTGCAAACCATCCATTTATCCATGTTGAAGGGATTGATTGGTGAACCTGTAAGTGAAGTGGAGCAAGAAGGGATGTACTATGTCACTTATACCGATTACGCAAATTATAAAGTGGTATTCGTGTTTGAAAGCGCCTGGATCAAGCCTGATCCAAGATTGAGTATGTATTCGGTTGAAATTGCGTCAGATTGATAAGGAACAATACAAAAAAGAATCGTCTCTATATTGTATAAGGGCGATTCTTTACTGTTAGTATCTTTAAATGGTTTCCTTACCACAGGGAGAATTTTGTTTAAGAATCTGAGTTTACCGTTCTATTCAATAATACTCAACCATACATTAAAAAGATGTAATAAGAATGATTAAGGGGGAACTGCTTTGTCAGAAGGTGTGCACAGTATCATTTTACCTGTTTCAATAAAAACGGTATGGGGATTTGTCAGTGTTATAGATCGTTGGGCACCTCTTGTCCCGGGATATATCAATCATGAGATGATGAATGAGTGGACACTCATCTGGGAGTTTAAAAGTGATTTGGGATTAATGAAGAAGAAAATAAAACTTGAAGTGAATATATTGGAATGGATTGAACCCGAAAAGGTAACATTTAAACTTAAGGGATTAAATGAAAAATTTGACGGGCATGGCTATTTTTTAGCAGAACAGTGCGGGGGTGGACAGACTAAAATGACTGGCTGCCTGGCGATTACGGCAAAAGGAGCCAAAGCCCCTATCGTCAATGCTTTGTTAAAAACCTACGTTCCCCAAATGACGATCGAGTTTTCTGAGGCTGTTGCACAAAGTCTCCTAGTACAAAAATAGAAATTACATATTGGAGCTATCATTATTGAATAGTGGCACTTGACAATTATACCTAAGTGGTATGTATTATAAATTGTAAGATTTTTATCAATCCTTCATTTCGACTGAATTGGTTTATGATGGATGTCTGGATAGGATTCATAAGTAATAGGCAGGGTAGGAGGTTTCACATGGAATATGACAATCAGGTTAAAAATAGAGTGAAGCGAATAGAAGGACAGCTTCGTGGGATATTGAAAATGATGGAGGAAAACAAGGATTGCAGAGAAGTAGTAACGCAGTTATCTGCCACTAGATCTGCAATCGATAGGACAATCGGGGTAATAGTAAGTTCTAATCTTGTAGAATGCGTTCGGGAGGCTAATGAAACCGGAGAAAAAAATCCCGAAGAGCTAGTGAAAGAAGCTGTGAATTTATTAGTGAAAAGCAGATAAGCAATTATAATTTATTGTTATTGTTGAATGTTTAAGACAATAATTAAAAACAATCTGACCAATCTGAGAAATACTAAATTTCCAGGGTGGGATTTTTTAAAAATGGGCCTCAACAGGAAGAGGTCCTTTTTTTTTGAATTCTCTGTTTTCACTTCTGTTAAGCAAATCCTTTGATATAAAGAATTTGCATGGTATCCTTAAAGGGATAAAAATTGAGTGAGGGAATACTATGGAATTTACGCATGTTACATCGGTTTTGCTCGGCCTCGTCATCATTCTAAATATTTTATTTGCCACGATTGTCATATTTTTTGAAAGAAGGGAAGCGAGCACCACCTGGGCTTGGTTATTGGTGTTATATTTTCTCCCTGTAGTCGGTTTTATTTTATATCTCCTTTTTGGAACGAGTTTAAGACACGCCCACTTATTCCAATGGGAGGACAAGAAGAAAATCGGGATTGAAGAAATTCTTGATAAACAGATGGAAGAGCTTTCGACGGATCATTTTCCTTTTCGAAACGCTTCTTCAAGTAATTACCGTGATTTGATTTATATGCATCTCCGGAACAATGATGCCGTGCTTACTGAAGATAATCAAGTCGATATTTTTACGGATGGAAAAAATAAGTTTGACCAGCTTTTTAAAGATATCGAAGCGGCAGAAAACCATATACACATACAATACTACATCATTCAAAGGGACGGCTTGGGTAAACGGTTCATTGAAGCTTTGACTAAAAAAGCGAATGAAGGCGTCAAAGTTCGGCTGCTTTATGACGAGCTGGGTTCCAGAGGGATGACTAAAAGTTTCTTCAGGGAATTTAGGCAGGCAGGAGGGCGAGTGGAGGCATTCTTTCCATCCAAATTAAAATTTATAAATTTACGGCTGAATTTCCGTAACCATCGAAAGCTAGTCATCATTGATGGAAAAGTAGGGTATGTTGGAGGCTTTAATGTTGGTGATGAATATTTAGGGCTTAATCCAAAATTCGGTTTCTGGCGTGATACACACCTTCGAATAAGGGGTTCAGCTGTCAAAGCCATTCAAACCCGTTTTATCCTGGATTGGAATCAGGCATCAAAGCACCATGATATAACTTATCAGCCTCATTATTTCCCTGTTTTAAAGCCTCATGGCAATATAGATTTGCAAATAGTGACAAGTGGGCCAGATTCTGAATGGGAACAAATTAAAAATGGCTATATTAAATTAATATCTTCAGCAAAGAAGTCGATTCTCATTCAAACACCTTACTTCATACCGGATGCAAGTTTATTGGATGCACTCAGGATTGCCAGCTTATCAGGGTTAGATGTAAAAATCATGATTCCGAATAAACCTGATCACCTTTTCGTTTATTGGGCAACAACTTTCAACGCAGGACAGTTATTAAGAGCGGGAGCTAAGATATACATCTATGATAACGGCTTTATTCATGCGAAGATGATCGTGGTGGACGAAGAGGTCTCCTCGGTGGGGACAGCAAACATTGATGTCCGTAGTTTTAAATTGAACTTTGAAGTCAATGCCTTCATTTATGATGAAGGAATGGCCGAAACACTGACAAGGATTTTTTATAAGGATGTTGAAGTCTGCAGGCAGCTTACAATTGAAGACTTTGAAAAGCGTTCAAAATGGATTCGTTTTAAAGAGTCCATTGCAAGGCTGGTATCACCCATATTATAATTTTTAATTACGGGCCATTACTATATGGACCGCTCAGACTGTAGACAAATTCGTAAAAGCGAGTTTGCCTGCAGTTTTTTTCTTTGATCAACGTTCATAATTTCACAAATCCGTTCCTTTCCGCCGCCTGTCTGCCAAGCCTCATCAAAGCAAGCATCTCTGTAGTCTCGGCAGGTTCGCAAATTTCTTCAATCCAATGAGGATTTATTTCATATAAATGAAAAAATCATGGAGTATAGCCAATAATGTTTTAAAAATTATAGTAATCATCCTCGGTAAGAATAGTGAAAGGGATTCGGCAGGAGACCATTCGGGCTCCATTTTGGTACAATAGTATATATCCATAAAAGGGGGAAATGCCGTGAAAACGTTTATAATCACAGGAGCTTCAAAAGGTTTTGGGGCTGCCATCGCCAAAGGCTGTTTGCAGACGAGTGATCATTGCATCTTAGTTTCCCGTACAGCCCATCCTGAAATGCAGCAGATGGCTGACAGATTCGGGAAGAAACTTACATTTATTTCACTGGACTTGAATGAAACTGAAAAGTTACCCTCCTTAGTCAATGAGATTCTTGCTGCTGTCGATGAAACAAGTGACATTTATTTCATTAATAATGCAGGTGTCATTGAACCGATAAAGCCGGTAGGAAACCTTGGTAGAGTAAATTTGGAAATGAGCATGCGGGTGAATTTCATGGCACCCATCGTACTGGCTGATGAATTCGTTAAACAGACAAAGGACTGGAACAGAAAGAAGGTAAT
>NZ_JBHVQU010000167.1:0-8197 GCF_042886655.1 Peribacillus sp. NPDC058002
TTTAACCAATACCGTATGTGATCCGCCCATACCAGGCACATCATCCCAAGTTGTTTCTTTATTCAAATAACCACGTGGAGTTTTCCCCTTTAATTTGGCCGCGGATTGATTTTCTGTTATATCACCATCAAATAGTTTGATCCTCACACCACTTTCTGCAGTTTTCACCAAAAGGGAATGAGGCAGTTTATTAATGGTTCCAGCAATTTTGAGTGCTTCCCTTTCATCGAACTCCTCTTCCGGAAATAAAAATATCCTTTGTAATTCTTTATTCCCCTTAAAAAGTTCAGCTTGTCTTAAAAGATTATCTTTGTTTAAATTGCGCCATTTTACCCCTTCATCCTTCGCTAACGTATAGGAGAGCATGGAGAGTAAAAAGACAAATAATGCAAATATGGATAACCATTTTTTCCTTTTCACACTCTTCTCCCCTTTCTTCATTTCTCATTATCGTTAAGAAAATATAAGTAATTTACAATCTCTAAACCTTATATACTATTATATTAGTATAGCATATTGACCTAGTGTAAAAAATCTATGTTTTTTGGTATTTCGCTTGCACATTCATTCGAAGAAGAACAATCGACCAGGTCTTTTCATATATCAACAATATATAATCGTAAAAGGTTTAAGGTGATCGTATGGAATCCAACAATAAAAAAGCCATTTTGGATGAACACCGTGAACTTGCAGAAGAAGTCCTTGATATCTACAGTTTAAAAGTGTTCATCATTCTCGACCTTTTTCTATTCTCCATTTTCTTTGGCATACTGCTGCATCCGCTAATGTCTTCTCTTTGGCTTAACTTTTTATTGCCTTTGCTTTTCTTCACTACATTTATCGGCCTTCTTCACTTACTTGATATTTTCCTAAAAAAAAGCTGACATCATTTTTGATGTCAGCTTTTTTTAATTGTGCTCAACCATGTTCCTTGAGCTTTTTCCCTTTCTTCAAATGAGATACAATTGTGGTGCCGAAAATCAGCAAAATAAAGGCAAAAAAGATTGCAGCCGGGATTTCGATCCCTGCAACGGCCATTAGCATTTTTATAGCAATGAATCCGATAAGGACATATGCAGCAGTTTCCAATTCAGGAACCTTATCTATTAATTTTAGAAATACCCCCGCCACTCCCCGCATCATCAAGACACCAATCATACCGCCTGTCAAAAGGACCCAAACTTTTTCACTCACCCCGAATGCGGCCAAGACACTATCGACGGAAAATGCTATATCCATCAATTCCACTGCCGCAACCGTTCCCCATAATGTACCAAACATACGAATCAGAATGCTGTTTTTACTCATTCCCTGGATATCTTCGTCAATCCCAGCTTGCTTTTTTTTATTTCTAAAGTATTTAAACGAAAGCCAGCCAAGGTAGGCGGCTCCAATCACCTTCACCCACCAAAGCTTAATGAGGAATACACCGATTCCTATCGCAAAGAATCTAAAAGCGTAAGCACCTAATAAACCATAAAAAAGGGCTTTTTTCCGTTGTTTTTCAGGAAGGTGCCTGACCATTACAGCTAATACAAGAGCGTTATCCGCTGATAGTAATCCTTCCATCAATACGAGCGTTCCAATCAATCCCCAGCTCACCGGGTCGGATAAAACCTCCACCCACATATGCCAGTCAAAAAATTGAGCATACGTCTGCGTGATGTTATTTAACAACTCTGACATGATAAAGACTCCTCTGCTACTATAACAGCAAAATTAGAAAACCTTTTAAAAAATACATTGTTCCCCGTTATGATAAAAACTCTACTTTTATTTAAACACAAAATAAATACGTTGCATTTACAACGTATCATTTCGATGATTATTAGTAATCCATTTACAATTCATCATACTCTTCCAATTAAATAAAATCAACGAAACCAACCACTATGAGAGCCTTTGTTTACTCGTCCACTCTGGCGGCGTATTTTTATCCCAATATATTTTCCCGATATTATAATGGGTGGCAAATGAATCATGATGGGTATGATAGTGAAAATCGAACCAATATCCTTCCAGCGGAGGATTTTCCTGCCTGACATGGAATCTGATGATATCCTTCCCGCTGATTGAATCATAAATATGAAATATCTTCTCGGCCCTGCCAGCACTCGGCTGCTCAGTGATGGTTAATTGCTGTAATTTTTCATCTGGAAATTGTTCAGCCATTTCTGTAATGGCTTCTTCCATTTTTGGTAAGATGGCCATTTTGAACTCATCGCCAATTTTAGGATTGATCTTTTCGCCAAACTTCATGAATGCATTTTCCTCTGCCTTATTCAAAATGCCCGATAAAAATTCTTCCCGGTTGAATTCTTCCTTAATTTCAGTTGAATTCTGCGAAGGAAGATAGGCTAATCCCTCTTCTTCCACAAATCCCTTTTTAGTATCCTTTAACGAATCGGCTTCCGCTAGCCACGACAGATCTGAAGGAGTGACAAGACCAAACGTCAAAACGGATACTAAAATGACGAGACTTTTCCTGAACCAAACCGCTGCTTTCAACTCACACTCCCCCTCCTTTTTTGTATTGTCTTTATATTTAGTATACTTTTATTTTTTGGTAATTACGAATATATAGTTACCTATGTTTTGAAAATCAAAAAAAAGGATAAATACCTATATAAACTTCATGAACCAGAACTTTTTTAGTAAATTTCAACAATTTTACTTTTTAATGAAGGATTTTGACGATTATTGGAGAAATTAATTAGATTCAAGTCTTTTTAAGGAGGGGTCTTATATGGCTTCGACTGCCATGTTGGCTTTATGTCTTGTCACATTAGCATTTTTCGTATATTTATCATTTGCTGATTAAGAATAAATGAATACCTACGAAAAATCTCCTTGTCATTTTTCTTCAATGACAAGGTTTTCTTTTCAATCAAACATAAGCCTAACCTTTTGGCAGATAAAAGGACTGAATAATGGAGGAATCATTTTGGAAAACAACAATGAAATCATTAAAGATAAGGATTACAAAAGGGAAACAGATAAAGGAAACGCTGGAATGGTCGTTACAGCCCATCCTGTAGCCACTTCCATCGGGGAAAAAATATTACGTGAAGGTGGAAATGCTGTCGATGCGGCTGTTGCCATCCAATTTGCCCTAAATATTGTGGAACCCATGATGACTGGTATCGGCGGAAGTGGTTTCCTTATGGTATATAACGCTAAAGATAAAGAAACGAAAATATACGATGGCCATGTAAGGGCACCTAAAGCCGCACATCGAGACATGTTTCTTGATGATAAAGGGGAGGTCATCCCTTTTAAAGAAAGGTCAATCAAAGCTACAGCGGTTGGCATTCCCGGAATCCTGAAAGCTATGGATGAAGCACTCGCCGAAAATGGCAGCAAGCCATTAGCGGACCTCATCGAGCCATCCATCGAATTTGCTGAAAAAGGAGTTCCCGTCAATTGGGTTCTTTGCGATGCACTTAAAAATTTTGAATATCGATTGGGTGATGAAGCGCGTAAGTTCTTTATGCCAAACGGAAAAGCGTATCAAGATGGCGATCTGCTCAAAAAAGAAAAACTCGCGAATACCTATCGGATATTACAGCGTGAAGGCATTTCCGCTTTTTATGAAGGTGAAATCGGAGAAGGCATCATTTCCTGCATACAGGAACTTGGAGGGTTCATGGAGCTTTCTGATTTAAAGGACTATAAAGCTACCATCGATGTTCCCATGTATGGGACTTATAAGGATTATCTAATTGCATCATCGAATGCCCCAAGTGCTGGTGGATTCACGGTCATCCAAATCCTGAAAATATTGGAGAGCTTCCATATAGAACAATATGATGTCCGTTCTTGGGAAAAATATTATTTAATAGCAGAAGCGATGCGGCTGGCATTTACAGATAAAAAGGCATTTCTCGCTGATCCTGAATTTGCCGAATTGCCATTGGCGGGTCTCATGCATGATGAGTATATAGCTAAACGCCGCTCATTCATTAATTTCAAAACAAGAAATAATTCCATTGACTTTGGAAACCCTTGGATTTATGATTCCGTAAAACAAATGGAAGTCGTTCCGCAGCCTAATGAAGAAGATATCAGTGAAACGACACACTTCACTGTCCGTGACAGATGGGGGAATATCGCAGCATGCACTTCTACAGTGGAACATCCATTCGGATCAGGGATCATGGTTTCCGATTATGGTTTCATGCTGAATAACGAACTGACTGATTTCGATTCCATTCCAGGCGGCATGAATGAAGTGCAGCCCAATAAACGCCCCGTCAGCTGTAAAAGCCCGACCATCATCTTTAAAGATGGCGAGCCGATCTTGACGTTAGGTTCACCAGGTGGACCGACCATCATCAGTTCAGTCGTACAAACGATCATTAATGTACTCGATTTAAAAATGGATTTGAAAGCAGCCATCGAGGAACCTAGAATTTTCACTCCAATGGGCCCTCATATTGAATGGGAACCTGGAATGGATATGACTAGCAAAGGCCACTTGGAAGCGATGGGCTTCGCCTTTAATGAAGTTCCCCACTCTATAGGGAATGTCCAAGCGATTCAAATCAACCCTGATGGCTCGAACTATGGTGCTGCCGATTCAAGCCGAGAAGGCTGTGCCATTGGTCTTGATGAAACAGATTATAAATCGTAATCACTGGATTGAATGAAGCCAAAATGGAATTTGGATGTTTTTCTCTTTATTACCTCAAATCCAAATTCCTCAAAGCGGGAGCTGCGAAAATGGTCTTTCAACACGACTCTCTTGCGCGCAACCCGCTTGGCTTCATCCATTATTTCCACCGATAACTCCTTACCTACCGCAAAATGAGTAAGTCCCCTGATTCCATTCGATTCCTGAATCGTTTCTTCAAACATGGGATCGAAATATACGACGTCAAAATGATTATCCGGCAATGTTTTCAATATTTCGTAATGATCACCGTGCATGACCTCAACTCTTCGCATCGCAGAAACCATCTTTTCTTCTGCATTCTCCCATGTCTTCATCCCATGTCCCACGAGCAATGCCAAATATTGATTTCCTTCCAAAGCGACAACCTGTCCATGTTCACCCACTGCGAAACTTGAGACTATCGCATCCGAGCCCAAGCCCATTGTACAATCAAGCACAGCGTTCCCTTCATTTATATCTCCGGCAACGAGAAATGGGTCACTCTCGCCGTGCATTATTCTTTTTATACGGATCATCGCCAGGTTCGGGTGAAAAAAGAATGGTTCTTTTTCCTGGTATCGATATAACTCCATCCGCTTATTACCAAAAACAAGGCAATCATCTTCATTCTGTTCCGCTTGGATATCTCTGACCGATCTTTTTCTTCTGGCGATAAAGGGGATTTTTAATTCTTCAGCTAACCTTTTGGCTAATATCATCGTTTCTTTACCGGCTCTTCCTACTGTTGTGACAAACATGTATCCTACCCCTTCATACTCTCTAAAATTTGAAAAGAATGCCCTGTTTCCAGGGCATTCCGCTTCATCACTTATTTATTTGACTGAACGCTGCCAATAAATTTTCCATGATAGCTTCCATTGGCTGTCCTTCTATATCATGGCGTGGAATGAAATGTACGACCTCTTTGCCCTTTAAAAGAGCCATGGATGGTGAAGAAGGTTCTATTCCATCGAAGTATTCCCGCATTTTAGCTGTCGCTTCCTTATCTTGACCGGCAAATACAGTTACCAAATGATCTGGCTTATTGTCTGCTTGGAGTACGGCTTGAGTAGCAGCTGGACGGGCTAACCCGGCTGCACAGCCGCAGACTGAATTCACGACCACAAGTGTCGTACCATCTACCGATTCCATAAAGCTTTCAACCGCTTCAGCGGATTCCAGCTCATCAAAACCTGCTTGCACCAGTTCCGCGCGCATTGGTTTCACCATTTGTTTCATATATTCATCATATGCCATCGACATAAAAAAACCTCCTTGGTTACAATTCTTCAATTAGTTTAATCATACTATATTCTTGAGCGCATATGCAAAAATGACGCTTAAAGCTTTGTAAAATTTCATTGTTCTTCAAAAAAAAACATGGTGACAGAATCCACTTTCATTCTGCCTCCATGTTGTTTTAATCTTCCTTTTAACTTAAACTTTCATCACGCCGCCTGAGCTGGCATTCGTCACAAGCTTGGAGTAACGTGCTAAATAGCCTGTCCTGACTTTTGATTCGAAGCCTTTCCATTTGGCTTTGCGTTTTTCGAATTCTTCATCGGAAATTTCCAATTCTATTTTACGATTATTCAAATCCAATTCGATGATATCTCCATCTTCAACAAAGGCAATCGGGCCTCCCTCAGCTGCTTCGGGGGATATATGACCAATGCTGATGCCTCGAGATGCGCCTGAAAAACGGCCGTCGGTGATCAAACCGACTTTCGCTCCAAGTCCCCTCCCGACGATTTGAGAAGTGGGTGCCAACATTTCCGGCATACCCGGCCCTCCTTTAGGTCCTTCGTAACGAATGACCACTACATTCCCCTCTTTTACTTTTCCAGTAATGATTCCTGAAAGTGCATCTTCCTGGGAATCGAAACAAATGGCAGGACCCCTGTGGTAGCCACCAACTGATTCGTCAACCGCCCCTACTTTTACGATGGAGCCTTGTGGAGCAAGGTTACCAAATAATACCGCAAGCCCGCCACGCTCAGAATGCGGATTATCTAACGGATGGATGACGTCCTTGTCCAATATTTCACAACCGGCAACATTTTCACGGAGCGTTTTGCCTGAGACAGAAAGGCAGTCCCCATTAAAGGCACCTGGTTTTTTGAGTAACTCATTAATGACGGCACTTACACCACCGGCATTATGTACATCTTCAATATGATAATCGGATGCCGGTGCGATTTTCGCTAGATGCGGTACTCGGTTAGCTATTTCATTTATGCGTTCCATTGGATATTCAAAACCTGCTTCATGTGCCAATGCAAGTGTATGAAGAACGGTGTTGGTCGAACCGCCCATCGCCATATCCAAGGCAAAGGCATTATCAATAGCATCAATCGTTACGATATCACGAGGCTTGATATCCTGTTTGATTAACTCCATCAACTGTTTAGCGGATTTCTTAACGAATTCCTTACGTTCTTCGGCTACCGCCAAAATCGTTCCATTTCCCGGAAGTGCAAGTCCTAAGCCTTCCGCCAGGCAGTTCATGGAGTTTGCCGTGAACATTCCTGAACAAGAACCGCAAGTAGGGCAAGCAACTTGCTCGATTTCCTGCAAATCTTCTTCATTGATATTACCTGCTTGATAAGCGCCCACACCTTCAAACACGGATGTCAGTGAAAGAGATTTACCGTTTTTGTCTTTACCTGCTTTCATGGGTCCGCCACTTACGAATATTGTTGGAATATTGACACGAAGTGCTGCCATCATCATTCCCGGCGTTATCTTGTCACAGTTTGGAATGCAAACCATCCCGTCAAACCAATGTGCTGATACAACAGTCTCCACGGAATCCGCGATGATTTCACGACTTGGCAAAGAATAGCGCATACCAATATGACCCATTGCAATTCCATCATCCACCCCAATCGTATTAAATTCGAAAGGAACACCGCCAGCCTCGCGAATCGCTTCCTTCACTATTTTTCCGAATTCCTGAAGGTGGACATGACCTGGAACGATGTCGATGTAAGAATTACAAACCGCGATGAACGGTTTACCGAAATCTTCTTCTTTAACCCCTGCTGCCCGCAGCAGACTTCTATGCGGAGCTCGATCGACTCCTTTTGTAATCATGTCACTTCTCATATTTGATGTAGACATTTGTTGTACCCCCAATTTCCACTAAATGTTTAATGATTCAATATAATATAATTTTTAGTATACTCTAAAAATTCTAACATATTTACATCCAAATGCAACCATTCAATACAAAATATCTACAAAAATCATTTTTCTAAAATAATAGCGATCAAATTTATGTCAGAATAACTGCTGTATAACGAAATATTAGCCATTTTGAATGTTTTGGATTTCGACCTAGGGGAAAGATTGTCAAGTGACTTGAAGATCCGCTTCAATAATAAAAAGGCATGCGGATTAAATCATCCGCATGCCTTTTGCCTGTAACCTTTACAGGTTCCATTAAGTTATTCCCCATTAAATCTCACTTGTCATTCGCTTGTCTTGATTCAGTCATTTGCTTCCAAACCGAACCTTTTGCTTCTTCCCCATTTTCTATAC
>NZ_JBHVQU010000168.1:0-7978 GCF_042886655.1 Peribacillus sp. NPDC058002
GTTTTACTTAAAGGAGGCCATGCAGCAGGAAATCCAAATGATCTTTTTTATGATGGGACTGACTTCCAATGGATCGAGGGAGAGCGCATTCATACAAAGAACACTCATGGCACGGGCTGTACCCTATCATCCGCCATTACATCAAACCTGGCAAATGGGCTGCCATTGCAAGAGTCGATCGAAAAGGCCAAGACCTATATTTCTGAAGCGATACGCAATAGCTTTTCAATCGGTAAAGGTCATGGACCTGTCCATCATTTTCATTCATTTTCAAAAAAAGAACGGAGTGAATTAATATGAAGGTTTCTGTAGCCGATTTATTCGTGAAGGTAAAAGAAAGAAAACCACTCATTCACCAAATCACCAACTTTGTTACGGTCAACGACTGTGCAAATGCCACCCTTGCCATCGGTGGTTCACCAGTAATGACTTCGAGCCCAAGAGAAGTGGCGGATATGGTCAAATTAGCAGATGCATTGGTTTTGAATTTCGGTACGATTGATGATAAGGCCATGGAAGCAATGGAGATTGCCGGTAAGACGGCAAATACCATTGATATCCCGGTCATTTTGGACCCGGTGGGAGTTGGTGCCACCCCCTATCGTACAGAGCAGGTCAAAGAGCTCCTTAGTAAGGTTACTTTCCAAATCATTCGCGGGAATGCGAGTGAGATCCTTTCATTGATGGGTGGGGATACCGTTACACGCGGGGTGGATTCGGGGGAACTAGCGATTAGCCATGCAGAGCTGGCTGCACAAGCAGCTAATAAATTGAATAGCATCGTCGTGGTCAGCGGAGCAAAGGATGCGGTCAGCGATGGAAAACATACATCCATCATCGACAATGGAAACCTTCTTTTAACTAATGTTACAGGTACCGGTTGCATGTCCACCGCTCTTATCGGCACTTTTTCCGGAGTCACCGACGATTTCTATTCTGCGGCAATTGCCGGAATCTCAACCATGAGCATTTCAGGGGAACTAGCAGCTGCAAACCTTCAAAAAGATGAAGGAACAGGAACGTTTCGTGTGCGATTAATCGATGCAATATCAAGAATGGATAAGGAAATCTGGATGCATGAGGTGAAAATGAATGAAGAAGTCCCAAATTGATTTAAGCTTGTATTTAGTTACGGAAGAGTCCATAGCATTAGAAAAATTGACCGAAATCATTGCAGAATCGGTTTCAGGAGGAGTCTCGATCGTACAACTTAGGGAGAAAAACAATTCCTCCCTTTCCTTTTATAAAAAAGCTTCTGCATTGAAACAGTTATTGAACGAGCTCTCTATTCCCCTTATCATCAACGACCGGGTGGATATAGCACTTGCGGTTGCAGCGGACGGAATTCATATTGGGCAAGATGACCTTCCACTGACTGTCGTCAAACAAATGGTTCCTGAAGATATGATTGTCGGAGTATCTGTCTCCACTCTTGAAGAAGCTCACGAAGCCGAACGAAATGGAGCAGACTATATCGGAGTCGGTTCCGTTTTCCCTACAAAGACCAAACAAGATGCAACCCTGATGGCCATTGGGGATCTGGAGGAAATTTGCCGCAGCGTATCCATTCCCGCCGTAGCCATCGGGGGTATCACTGCAGATAACATATCCGCTCTTTCTGATAGCGGGCTATCAGGTACCGCTGTCGTATCGGCGATCATGAATGCAGAAAGTCCGAAGAGCGCCTCCGAATCCCTTTTAAAAATCATAAAAGACTTTACTTAATGAAAAGAGGGGACTGATTACAGTCCCCTTCCTTTTGTTCATGTCAAAACGGTATTCTTTGTTTCCTTCCCAAAAGCTACGGCAATCGCACCCACTAGTATAGCGATTGTAAAAATGGTGAAAATCGAGGATATCGGGGTGTCTGCTGCAACTAAATACCCTACAAGCAACGGACCCAGGACACCGCCAATCCTCCCGATCCCTGCAGCTAACCCAGCACCAGTACCACGAACTGCTGTTGGATACTGCTCAGGTGTATATGCATATAGTGCACCCCACGCCCCCAGGTTGAAGAAAGATAGGAACATCCCGGAAACTATCAGCAGTGCCAGCCCCTCTGATGATCCTAAGAAAAAGGCACTGACGGCCGTTCCAATTAAGTATGTGATCAAAACGAATTTACGTCCCATCTTCTCTATCAGCCATGCAGCTGAAAAATAGCCCGGAAGCTGTGCAAGCGTCATGATCAAAACGTATTCAAAGCTTTGAATCATACTGAAGCCTTTTAGGACCATCACACTTGGCAGCCATAAAAACATCCCATAATAAGAAAAGACCACGCAAAACCATAGAATCCACAATACAAGGGTCTGACGGGAGTATTCCTTTTTCCAGACACTTTTCATATTGCTTAATACAGATGGCCTCTGCTTTTTTTCTAATTCCGTATACTTCGGTGAATCCGGCAGTTTCAAGCGCAGATACAGCGCATATAAAGCTGGAACTGCGCTCAATAACAATGCAACGCGCCAACCATAAGCCGGAATGATGAAATAGGAGATGAGTGCTGCCAAAATCCAGCCAACCGCCCAAAAACTTTCAAGAAGGACGACAACCCTTCCCCTTTTACTTGCTTCAACACTTTCAGAAACCAATGTCGAGGCAACCGGAAGTTCTCCTCCAAGTCCCATGCCAATCAAAAATCGCAATATCAAGAACAAACTGAGTGTACTGACTGCTGCAGACAGGCCACTTGCGATTGAAAACAATAATAATGTAATGATAAAGACATTCTTCCGTCCGACCCTGTCAGCCATCGCACCAAAGAATACGGCTCCTACAGCCATTCCGATAGAGTTTATGCTCCCAATCCAGCCAACCTGCTCACTGGTTAAGTTCCAGTCCTGTTTCAAAGCAACAATGATGAAAGAAAGCATACCGACATCAAGTGCATCGAACATCCATCCAAGACCCGCAACACCTAGTATCTTACGTTGCGATATCATTTTCGCATCATTTCCCATATATTCCTCCTGAAGAACTTTAGACCTTCTTGTTATTTTATCCTTATTCATTTTAACTATTAACTTTCATTTTTGCTATAGTATTTACACATGTCATGACAAAATAATACTTCATTTTTTTTATGATGAAGAAATCTTGAATATTATGTCGAATGATATAGATTGAATATTCCCTTTTTTTCATTTATCATAAAAATTGGCATAAATCATAGCGTTAACAATAAGTCATCATGTTCTGCCCAAGATAATCATTTTATTCAGGAGGGTAATTATGACAAACCTAACGTTAGAAGTAAGTGGAAAGCTGCAAAAATTTTTAACAGGACCAAAAAAGCTCTATATTAATGGTCAGTTTGTAGAAAGTGCTTCAAAAAAAACCTTCTCCACACCTAATCCTGCTACAGGACAAAAACTTGCCGATGTTTATGAAGCTGATAAAGAAGATATCGACTTAGCCGTCAAAGCTGCACGCAAAGCATTCGATGAGGGGCCTTGGTCAAGAATGAGCGCAGCTTCACGCAGTAGGCTAATGTATAAACTTGCCGATTTAATGGAAGAAAATAAAACCGAACTTGCTCAATTGGAAACGTTGGATAATGGTAAACCAATCAGTGAAACCACCAATGCCGACATTCCTTTAGCTATAGAACATATGAGATATTTTGCCGGCTGGTCCACCAAGATTGTCGGACAGACCATTCCGGTAAGCGGAAATTACTTTAACTACACAAAACACGAGGCGGTTGGTGTTGTCGGCCAAATCATCCCATGGAACTTTCCGCTTCTTATGGCAATGTGGAAACTGGGAGCGGCACTTGCTACAGGTTGTACGGTTGTATTAAAGCCTGCTGAACAAACTCCGCTTTCCGCGCTATACCTGGCTGAATTATTGGCTGAAGCCGGTTTCCCTGATGGGGTCGTCAATATCGTTCCCGGTTTTGGTGAAACCGCTGGACAAGCACTTGTCGACCATCCGCAAGTAAATAAAATTGCATTTACCGGTTCGACCGAAGTTGGAAAACTGATCATGCGCTCTGCTTCATATTCATTGAAACGGGTCACATTGGAACTTGGAGGGAAATCGCCAAACATCATCCTGCCTGATGCGGATTTCTCAAAAGCCATCCCTGGTGCTTTGAATGGGGTCATGTTTAACCAAGGGCAGGTATGCTGTGCCGGTTCCAGGGTTTATATCCAAAAGAAACATTATGATAACGTAGTTGCCGATATGGCAAGCCATGCAAAAAACATCAAACAAGGGGTAGGTCTGGATCCAAGTACACAAATTGGACCGCTTGTTTCCGAGGAGCAGCAAAATCGAGTAATGGGCTATATTGAAAAAGGGAAAAACGAGGGTGCGGAAGTACTTGTCGGCGGAAATAAACCTGGTGAACAGGGCTACTTTGTTTCTCCTACTATATTTGCTGGTGTCGAAGAGGATATGACGATAGCCAAAGAAGAGATTTTCGGTCCGGTCATAGCTGCAATGCCATTCGAGGATTTAGATGATGTCATTAACCGTGCAAATGCAAGTGAGTATGGATTGGCTGCCGGCTTATGGACCAGCGATATAGCCAATGCCCATTATGTTGCAGGAAAACTCCGTGCCGGTACTGTATGGGTGAACTGTTATAACGCGTTCGACGCAGCTTCCCCGTTCGGCGGTTACAAACAATCCGGAATCGGACGTGAAATGGGATCTTATGCACTGGACAACTATTCTGAAGTGAAAAGCGTCTGGATTAATTTGGGTAAGTGATTTTTTGACTATTAAGAAAGAGGGTCTCAAAGAGGCCCTCTTTCTTTCAGTTCATTGTTCACTGTCCCAAATAATCAAATTATTCAATTATTCAAACCTTTTCAATAGTCTTTCCTTCGATAATTTTGGTAGAATGCAAGGTAGGCAAACCGGCTGCTACTCGAGGTGGTTCATACGAAAATGGTGCCGGGGTTTGTGCTAAAGTGAATGAGCCTTAACTGTTTCATCTCCTTGCCGGTTATAATGAACCACTTCGTCTAATACCTATAAGTTTTCACAAACGATGTAAAAAGTTTCTTTTTTATATGACAATTAAGTACAATTATAAATGTAGAAAATGGAAAAGGAGTTTTGAAATGATGAGTGATTTTCAAACGAATTTAGAAAAATATGCAGAACTTGCCGTAAAAGTCGGTGTTAACATCCAACAAGATCAAACCCTTGTCGTAAACACAACATTAGAGGGTGCTGACCTTGTGCGTCTCATTGTAAAAAAGGCTTATGAGAACGGTGCGCGTAATGTCATCGTTAATTGGAATGACGATATTGTTTCACGTACCAAATATGAACTGGCTCCGGATGAGGTGTTCCAAGAGTATCCAAAGTGGCGAGCGGAAGAAACGATCGAACTTGCAGAAAACGGAGCTGCCTATCTATCAGTCATCTCCTCCAGCCCTGACTTATTAAAAGGTGTAAAGCCAGAAAGGATTGCCAACTTCCAAAAAGCATCCGGGACTGCACTGAAGAAGTGGCGTCAGTATATGCAATCCGATAAAGTAAGCTGGTCCATCGTTGCCGTCCCTTCAGAGGCTTGGGCTGATAAAGTATTCCCTGAAGAGGCAGAAGGAAAACGCGTTGATCTGCTATGGGAAGCCATTTTCAAAGCAGTTCGTGTTGATGTGAAGGACCCTGTGGAGGCCTGGAAAAAACACGATGATACCCTGCATGAAAAGGTTGATTATTTAAATGACAAGCATTACCAAAAATTGCATTACACGGCTCCTGGAACAGACCTGACAATCGAGTTACCCGACAAACACCTATGGGTCGGAGCAGGAAGCATCAACGTACAGGGTCATGAATTCATGGCTAACATGCCTACCGAAGAAGTGTTTACGGTTCCATTGAAAACAGGTGTTAATGGTACGGTTTCCAGTACGAAACCCCTTAGTTACGGTGGCAACATCATTAATAATTTTTCCGTGACCTTTAAGGAAGGACGGATCATTGAAGTAAAAGCAGAGGAAGGGGAAGAAATCCTGAAACAATTGGTTGAAACGGATGAGGGTTCACACTATCTTGGTGAAGTGGCACTTGTTCCATTCAACTCACCGATTTCCCAATCGAATGTTTTATTCTTTAACACATTATTCGATGAAAATGCTTCAAACCATCTCGCTATCGGCAGCTCCTATGCTTTCTGTATTGAAGGCGGAAAAAACATGAGTCCAGAAGAGCTTGCAGAAAATGGACTGAATGAAAGCCTTACACATGTCGATTTCATGATTGGATCAGAGAAAATGAACATCGACGGCATCAAACAGGACGGCACTTCGGAACCTGTCTTCCGTAATGGGGATTGGGCGTTTTAATTAGAGCGTTGATATAGAGGGGTTTTGAAGGTCTAAAACCTTGAGTGGTCACAGAATTGGTCACATTTCATTAGATTTAAACAAATTATCTAGCTCATCAGCCACGTGTTTCTGCATACTGGGAAGCACGTGGTTATACTTGTCTAAATTAATTTGAATGGATGTATGCCCAACCCGCTCTGAAATGACTTTTACATTCACATTTTGTTTGATTAGCAAGGTAACATGTGTATGTCTTAAATCATGAAAACGGATTGTAGGTAACCCTAGCTTTATCGCTTGGGCTTTAAGTCGTTTGGAAAGAGTAGCAGAATCCAGTGGATTACCGTAGCGTGTGCAAACAACTAAATCATAATCATTGAAGTTTTGACCTTGCTTCAACTTATGTTCGACAACAACGATTCTCTCCTTTTTCAATCCCGTTATTTCACCTAATAACGCAATTAAATAGACCGTATAAAATCGATGCTTCTTTGACTGTTGTATGAAATATTCAACCTGTTCAGTATCCCAAGCGGTCATTTCAAGATTGTTTCTCTTTGGCAACGTTACATTTAAAACTGGATTTTCATTTACTAGCTTTAAACTAACAGCCTTTCTAAAAACAACCTTCAACATATCAATAATTTTCTTAATCGTATTAGAACATAAAGCAGTTTCTTCTACCAAATCATAAATAAATCTTTGGACTATCGAAGGTTCAATTTTTTGTACTCTAAAAAGACCCATTCTAGGATTGATATGGGGCCATTGTTCATCAAGTAAATTTCTCTATAAGCAATATTATGTTTATTCCGCTTCTTCTACTAATTTAGTCACCTCATCATTAATATCTTCTTCTATTTGTATCAGTTCTTCAATATCACTCCTTTCCGCTCTTGTATTCACTCCCGCTACCCATTCATCATAATTCTCAGATGGTCTCACATATTTTTTGCTATTTTCATCATATTCAAATTTAGATTGATATGCTCCAGTAAATGAGTAATATTCAAATCCAGTTTCAGAGCTACCCTTCGCTAGAAAGGCAACCAATATATCACCTTTTTCAGACGGTCTATGCCCATTATATATTACAAAAGATGTTTCCTTTAATTCCTCTTCTGTTAAATCTGGAAATTTATCTTTCATACCATCTTGTTCAGCGGTAATATACCCACCTCCTTCTAATATTGTTATTTCTAGTCCTTCTAAACTTGAGTCACCACTTAAAACTTGGTTAACTTTAAAAGTTAGCTTTGTAAATGGACTACCAAATCCAACTTCTTCATCCATAAGTACGTAGTTTTCAGTGGCTACAACTTCGCCTTCAACGGAAAGTCCTGAATCTCTCATTAAATGTTCTACATCATCATAACTAAAAATAAAAGAAAGTTGAGCATCTGCAACGGTTACGTTATCCATATCCACAGAAGCTTCTTCACTATCTGTATCACCTTCTTCTTTAGTAGAACCTCTTGGTTTATCGTTTTCAGCCGTAAGTCTAGATTCATCTTGTTCCTTATTTTGAGATTCATCATTTGTATTACTACACGCTGATAAAGCGAAAAATGATAACAAACAAAAAAATACAAATTTCTTCTTTTTCATTTTCCTTCACTCCTTTCGTAAAGATTGTTGTTTTTAAAAACTAAACGATTTAAGGTTGATTGGAGCGC
>NZ_JBHVQU010000169.1:0-7955 GCF_042886655.1 Peribacillus sp. NPDC058002
ATGTTCCTCGGTGCGGTAGACTGATTGTCATGCTAATTTCCCCCTATGGTTTCTATTTATTTAAGATAAATGCAATCCGCATTCCGTTTTTTGTGCTCCTTGCCAACGGCCTGAGCGTAAATCATCTGCATTGAATGCAGGTGCTGTACACGTTTTACATCCAATGCTAGGATATCCATTATCATGCAGGATATTATATGGAAGTCCGTTTTTGTGGGCGTAGCGCCAAACGTCTTTCCATGTCCAATGTATGAGTGGACATATTTTAACCGACTTGAACTTATTATCCTTATTGATATACTCGGTTTTAGCCCTTGTTTCGGATTGCTCCCTCCGCAGTCCCGAAAGCCAGGCTGTTGCCGTTGAAAGCACATCGGTAAGCGGAATGATCTTACGGATGTTACAGCACTTATTGGAATCACTAAGCCATAATTCATCCCCATATTCCGCTGCTTGTTCCTCAAGCGTCAAGGCAGGTTTCTTCATTTCGATTGAAAGTTTTGGATAGCGCTTCTTCACTTGCTCGATCAATTGGTAGGTCTCTTCAAAATGAACATCTGTATCAAGGAAAACAATTTTTGCCGATGGGTTGACCTTCGCCAATAAATCCGTAAGCACGATGCCTTCAATACCAAAACTGCAAGCATAAATCAGTTTGTTTCCATAATGGTCATTCGCCCATTGCAGAACTTCCAAAGCTCCTTTTGTGTCACTGTCTTCAGGAAATACAGGGAATTCCCCTGAATTGAAATTTTCATAGTTTATTAATCCAGCCAACTTTTGTAGCCCCCTCTAAAAACTTGCTGTATCAGATTAGAGTAACTGTTGATCAATACCCGTTTTAATCTTCCCCAGTTTATTTGATTCTAGGAAAAAGAGACGAATCTAACCAATACTCTCTTTATATCAGTTAAACCCGCCTCTAGTTTTTCTAGTCAGCAGATACCTTATTTAATTCTTAATTTTTCATTTCTTTCCATTTGAATGATTTTACCATCCTGGACTATAAGTGTAATCGATCCATATTTCATTGAATTAAGCATTTCTTGAAGTCGTTCAAATATTTCTTCAAGCTGATTCTCTTTATCCAAACCAGTTCCTCCTTTAAGAAAATCCGCGAATATTTTATTTTCGACGCTGATTAAATGAATTTCTTAATTTTATATAATTCCATACAACCTTACATTGTTATGGTTTACCTGAAATTTTTCCAAAAACAAAAATCTTTCCATGATGGAAAGATCCCAAGGTAAATATCATTACCTTATCTTCCAAAATGATCAACATTTTGTTGGAGGTAGCACCTTGCATCCATCATGCAGGTTGCTGGACTTCAAAGGGCCAATTCCCTCCGTCGCTCTGGATAAGTTTTATTATTTTAAATATTAACATATATTTAATCCTTGTCAATGGAGTTTTCTTATAAAATAACTTGGTTTAATATTATGGATGAACTGTTATTTTTATACACACTATTCAATTTATGATTTTATGTTCATTTAAATACGAAAATAGACTCATTTTTTTAGATAGAGTCTCCAAAAAAATGAGTCTATTTTCATTAATAAACCTATTATTGACGAATGTAAACACTTTAAGAAATACGTTTGAATGCCAGTCCTTTTGTTGAAGGGATTACTTGAAATTCATTAATTTCTTAACTGTATTGCTTCTACAAATTCTTGAACTTGACTCTGGACACGATCAATTAAATGTGAATCATTAATCGGATTTTCAGAATTCTGTTTATCTATTTCCTTATCAACAAAGTAAATGCCCTGAAGCGGTTCGCCTTTTAATATTGAGATTAATGGTTTAAGCGCATAGTCAATCGCCAATAGATGCCTGTTACTTCCACCAATCATGATTGGCAGAACTGGCTTACCCTTGAAAGCACCTTCTGGCAGCAAATCAATCAAGGCTTTTAATACACCTGTATAAGAAGCCTTATAAACCGGTGAACCAATGATGATTCCTCTGGCTGCTTGAATTCTCTCTGAAAGTTTTAAAATATCTTCGCTATTATATTTCCCTTGGAATAAATCATCTGCTGAGAAATCCGTTATTGAGAAATAAGCTGTGGTAAATCCTTCTTTTTCGACTAATGATTGAATATGTTTTAGTGAAATGTCCGTTCTTGATGGAATAGCCGGACTTCCTGATAAAATTACGATATCGCTCATACAATCCCCCTCCATTGTTACATGATTTCCAGATAAATTCTTCGTAAAGCATTTCGTGTAGTATACATTTATCGTAATAGTCTGAAAAATATAAGTCAAATCTTACACTCTGGTTTAATAGATTCACAAATTTGACTGCATCGTTTCTGAATGCATATAAAACGGTCATATTTGCGGCTTGATGCACATGCCTTTAAATATGACCGTTTCTTTATGTATGATTTTGTTTACCATGAATACCATATACCAAAAGTTGTGCAATGTTCTTAATTCGTTCAGGAGTAAAATACGGCTCCTTTTTTTGTTGATGGATTTCATAATGTGTAGATAATGCCAATGTAAAAGAAATGATCCCTACATTAAATAGGATAATGTCAGAGATATATTTTATCTCTCCGCTATCTATTCTCTTTTGTATTTCAATATGCTTGGCATTTGTCTTGAAAATCTGATCTATATATTGCTTTGAAATATCTTGATCGAATTGTGTTTCCCTAAATAATATTGAAAACTGTTCTTTATTTTCAAGAATTTTTCTTATCATGGTGCAAACATGATTCTCCACTAGTTCATCCGTGGCTAGATGGCTAGTCACATCTTCGGGTTCCTCATTTTCATTAGGGGTGATTGTAGCCAAAAGCAAATCTTTTTTGCTGTCAAAGTATTTATAAATAGTAGCTTCGGAAACATTGCATGCAGAGGCAATTTCATTCGTTCTTGTCATGTCAAAACCTTTAGTGGCAAAAAGAGTCCGGGCTACATTTATGATTCGTTCTTTGGTTTGCTGCCCTTTTTTCAAAAATATCAACCTTCTTTTATAAAGATAAGACCGGTTTCACCAATCTATTTCTATGATATCTCGGTGGTAGCAATCGGTCAATATTACCTTTGATTTGTTAGAATTAATATTCCCATATATCATAAATAGAAAACATCGTCTAATTGGGACGATGTTTTCTTTTTTTTTTGAAAATCACTTAAAAGATGCATAGCCATCATCGACCATGACTACACTTCCATTGATCGCATCCGCTTCCTCTAACGATAATAGATAGACGGCATTTGCAATGGCTTCTGGCTTGATTAATTTACCGCGCATTTGACTTGCATTCAATTTATCGATGATTCCCATATCTTTATAGCCTTGTATGATAGGAGTGTCAACCCCGCCTGGCGCAATGCCCACTACTCGTATGCCATAAGCGCCCAATTCCAAAGCTGCTGTCTGTGTCATCATTCTTACAGCGCCTTTAGTTGCCTGATAGGCAAAAGTCCCATGGGAAGCTAAGTAGCCAAACACGGAAGCGGTATTTATAATGACCCCCTTGTTATCTAGCTCCTTCATTTTCCGTCCTGCTGCCATGATTCCAAAAGCAACTCCGTGCTGGTTCACTCCAATCGTCTTGAAGTAACCCTCCATATCTTGATCGAGGATCATACCGCCTGCACCAATGCCGGCATTATTAAACATGATATCGATCCTTCCGTATGTTTGCACTGCTTTATTGATTAACGATTCAACTTCTTCCTGCTTAGAAACATCCGTTTTAACAAAGATGGCCTCTCCACCATCCGCTTTTATCTGTTCAACAGTTTCCTGTCCCATTTCCTCATTAAAATCTGCAACGACGACCTTGTCCCCCTTTGCTGCGAATTTCAAGCATGTTGCTCGGCCAATTCCGCTTGCTCCTCCTGTAATAACTGCAACTCTTGCTGTCATTTCCATTCCCCTCTCACCAATAAAAAGCATGTAAGTGATTACTTACTTTTTATATTATAAAAGTAAAGGATATTGAATTCAAGCAATATGTATTTTTATAGTGATAGGAGCATTCAAAAATGAAGCTGCCCTATTAATAGGACAGCTTCATTTGTTTAGGAGGTTTTCAATTCGACCTTACTTACGGAGGTCTTCACCATTTCAATGAAAAGTTGCAGAAAACGATCATCACCTGTTAATTCTGGATGAAACGCACTGACAAGGACATGGTCTTGTCTTGCAGCCACTACATTCTCTTCATAAACTGCCAATACTTCCACACCTTCTCCAATTCCATCAGCAAACGGCGCCCGGATGAATACAGCCTTATAAGGGTCTTCCATTCCTTTGATTGTTAGTTCAGCCTCGAAACTATCCCGTTGACGTCCAAATCCGTTCCGTTTCACGGAAATGTCCATTAGTCCAAGATAGGCCTTCTCATCGCCAGCCAATTCATTGGCCGCCAATACCATCCCTGCACATGTACCGAAAATAGGTTTTTTACCCTCGAAGAAAGTTTTGATCGGTTCCATAAATCCATAACGATCCATTAGCTTCCTCATCGTAGTGCTTTCTCCGCCTGGAATGATCAAGCCGTCGATTTCCAGCAACTGTTCCGGTTTTTTTACTATAATTGCTTGTTCGCCGGCAGCTTTGATTTGGTTCAAGTGTTCTTCAACTGCTCCCTGTAATCCCAAAACACCAATAGTTATCATATTACCATCCACGTTCCTGCATCCGTTCTGCCGGAGCTAGTTTGGAAATATCAATTCCTTTCATTGCACTGCCCAACTCTTTGGATAACCGGCCAATCAATTCATAATCGGTGAAATATGTAGTAGCTTGAACGATTGCCGATGCGAATTTTTCTGGATTTTCAGATTTAAAAATACCAGAACCCACAAAAACGCCATCTGCTCCCAATTCCATCATCAGTGCTGCATCAGCTGGAGTGGCAATTCCGCCAGCTGCAAAGTTAACTACAGGCAATTTACCTGTGCGTTTGATTTCTCTTAAAATTTCATAAGGGGCTCCAATATTTTTTGCCTCTGTCATTAATTCATCATCACTCATGATGCTCACTTTACGAATTTGTGACTGTACCTTTCTCATATGACGCACAGCTTCCACAATATTACCAGTACCTGGTTCTCCTTTTGTACGAAGCATTGATGCTCCTTCACCAATACGGCGTGCAGCTTCGCCTAAATCACGGCATCCACAAACGAAAGGTACGGTGAAATCACTTTTCAGAATATGGTATTCTTCATCAGCAGGAGTCAGCACTTCACTTTCATCGATATAATCCACTCCCATGGATTCAAGTACCCTTGATTCAACAATATGGCCAATCCTTGCTTTAGCCATGACCGGGATGGACACTGCATTCATTACTTCCTCGACAATTCGCGGATCTGCCATTCTAGCTACCCCGCCAGCCGCACGGATGTCGGAAGGAACCCTTTCCAATGCCATGACAGCGACAGCACCTGATGCTTCTGCGATTTTTGCTTGCTCAGCGTTAATGACGTCCATGATTACGCCACCCTTTTGCATTTGTGCCATTCCTCTTTTTACTGTTTCAGTTCCTAATAATTTTTCCATTTCTCTTCCCCCTAATATTTGCATTTTTTGGATTTGTTAGACTTAGTATAAAAAATAGTTGACCGCATTGAAAGTGTCAGTTTTAATAAACTTAATGGGGTCATCATTAAATTATTATAAAAGGTGGAAACAAAATGAATATGCTTTCTTGTGATTTAATTAGGTCAAGTGAAATACCTTTGTACGAACAATTATATTCACATATTAAAAAAGAAATCATTGATGGCCGTCTTCTTTACGGTACAAAGTTGCCATCCAAACGGAAATTGGCAGAGTTCCTTCAAATAAGTCAAAATACTGTCGAGACTGCATATGAACAATTGACTGCTGAAGGATACGTTGAAGTCATACCCAGAAAAGGGTACTATATTCAAACATTCGAGGATTTAGAATATACACAAACGAACCAAGTATCCTTGGAAAAAAATAATCATAAAAAAAGGGAATTACTGTATCATTTTCATCCCAGCCAAATTGACACGGAACACTTCCCATTTGAAAAATGGAGAAAATACACGAAAAGCAAAATCGATGAATCACATCAAGATCTTCTTTTACTGGGGGATTCTCAAGGGGAATATGAACTACGATGTGAAATTGCCCATTATTTGTATCATGCACGTGGTGTACAATGTGTTCCCGAACAGATCATCATTGGTGCAGGAATGGAAATTTTATTGCAGCAGCTTGTCCTTCTATTCGATAAAAATGCCATCTATGGTGTTGAAGATCCTGGGTATCACTTGATTCACCGGATTTTACGCAGCTACCCAAATGAAGTCCACCCCCTGCAAATTGATGAAGAAGGCGTAAAGGTTAACCAAATTGAAGATACGAAGATCGACGTCGTGTATGTCACTCCCTCACATCACTTCCCAAATGGGACGATCCTATCCGTTAACAGAAGGACGCGATTGTTGAACTGGTCCCAGGGGGCAACAAACCGCTATATTATCGAAGACGATTATGATAGTGAATTTCGTTATAGTGGAAAAACAATTCCTTCCTTACAAAGTATGGATGCTGGTGATAAGGTAATTTATTTAGGGTCGTTTTCCAAATCATTAATGCCATCGATTCGGATCAGTTATATGGTTCTTCCCGCTCCATTGTTACAAATTCATCAACAGGAATTATCTTTTTACCATTCCACCGTTTCTCGGATCGATCAGCATGTGTTGACACAGTTCATGAAGGAAGGCGATTTCGAAAAGCATTTGAATCGAATGAGGAAAGTTTACCGTCGCAAGTTGGATAAAGTGATCGATTTGTTTAAACCACATAAGCAAATAAAGATCATTGGTGAACGGTCAGGTTTGCATATCGTCCTCATCGTTAAGAACGGAATGGATGAAGAGACACTTATTCAAAAGGCAAACGAAAATCATATTAAAATTTATGGACTATCGACATATTCTATTGAAAAAATTGACGATGCCCCTCCAAAAATCATATTGGGCTTTGCAGGGATCCCTGAAGCCGAATTGGAAAAGGCCATCCACCTTTTATTGATCTCATGGGGTTTATAAAGAAATAGAAGTTCACTGTCGTGAACTTCTTTGCGCTTGTCAAACAAAATGAGGTTCGGAATGCTCTCATCCCGATTCCCTTTCATGATTTTAATACAAGACATGATGAAACCGTTGAAGAAATTTGCGACACTCCGGCCGAATGTTATTCCAATACTCATTCCTGAATTTCCGGTTTATTCGTCAGCAATTGAATATTTTTTCACTCGCAAGCATTCCATAAACAGCAATAAAGATTTCAATTTTCACTTTTTACGAATAATCAGCTTAGAAAGTTAAATTGACTTTTAATTTCCCTCGCACGCTATTAATAAACCAAATTTCCTCAGCGTTATTTAGGTCATCCTTTGAAATGGTTTTTTCTTTGATTTCCTTCTTCCTGATCAAGTCTTGACGAAATGTTCCAGCAAGGAGACCTGAGTCCACCGGAGGGGTATAGAATTCACCATTTATCTTCACCACAACATTCCCATTCGTGAATTCCGTAATTAATCCTTCTTCATTCCAAAGCAGAACATCCTGGAAGTCGGGATTATTCATTTGAAAGCCTTCATATACATCACGATTGGTGGTCTTATGAAATAGAAATGGGTTTGCACTTGATATTGGAGTTTCAGCCAGGATGGCCGTAAATTCCGCATCAAGGGGCTTGATTGCTTGTCCGGAGACTTCAATTTCACCATTTTCATTAAGTAGCACCCTTACCTTTTGCAACGTCCCAAGGTTTAATTCCGCATATTTTTGGAGTCGATCTCTTAAACACAATTCAGAGAATCGGTAATCGAAGTAATCAGCGGATTGTTTCATCCGATCGATATGATCATTCAACAAATAATATTCGCCATCCTTGAGTTTCATCGATTCCAATAGTTTGTAAGC
>NZ_JBHVQU010000170.1:0-7888 GCF_042886655.1 Peribacillus sp. NPDC058002
GGAGCGGAAGTGCGAGACTCCTGCGGGAGCAGCGGGACAGGTGAGACCCCACAGGGAGCTCACCGCCAGCCCCGCGGAAAGCGGGCAATGGAGGGGAAATCAACCGCACCGCATTATCTTGTAGTGGTTTGCAGTTTTCATATGTTTACTAACACGCAACCCCCTCCCTCCAACATCAAACTGATGACCTCGGCAATTTATTGGCTTGTTCCGTTTGAAAACCGTATTATTGTTTAAGAAGAAGCGCAGAAATTGAAAAAACTGCATACTTTCTTCATATTTTTTCGCTAAACTGACTTTATTCTATAAGAAGGTGAATGCTCCTGAAAATCTCACTTAAGCTCGGACTATCTATATTTGTTTGCATTTTTTTGTTGGAAACCGTTTCCATGGTTTACTTGCATAATAAAGTGATACATTCGCGTGTCAATCAGGAATTGGAGTCACTGAAGGCCCGTGGCAATAGTCATCGTGATGTGTTGGAAATTACATATTCTGGCTCAACCCTTCAGCATATCGGCCTGATGGAATCACATACCGATACGGATGTTGTGATTACGGATACAAGAGGAGCTATTCTGATCTCTTCCGAAAAGGTAAATGGGGGAATGAAAAAAATTTTAGCTAAAAACCTCCCGTATGTCCCCCGAAAAGGTCTGATCATCCAATCGAGTTGGAAGGATGAAAGATATATAGCCACCGTTACGCCATTTATCAGCGATGAAGAAAACAAAGGCTATGTTTATATGTTTAAGGATACAAGAGAAGTGGAGGATTTAATCGCACAATTGAATAGGCATTTCCTTCTTGCGACTGCTTTGCTCCTTTTCTTCATGCTTGTCATCATTTATTTTCTATCAAAGGCTTTGACCAGGCCACTGATATCGATGAAGGAAGCGACAACCAAGCTCAGCAAAGGGAATGTTTCTGTGGCTGTGCCCGTACGATCTCATGATGAACTTGGGGAGCTTGCCCAATCCATTCAAAGCTTGGCTGATGAATTGAACTATTTAAAGAAGGAACGCAATGAATTTTTGGCAAGTATTTCTCATGAACTGCGAACGCCGCTAACTTATATAAAGGGATATGCCGATGTTGCCCGACGGAAAGATCTGGATGATTCCGAACGGTCACGATACCTAGAGATCATTCATGATGAATCCGAACGATTAAACAGATTATTGGACGAACTCTTCAATATGGCTAGAATGGATCTAAATACATTCACGATATCAAAAGAAACCGTCCAGCTCTCCTCATTCCTGCGAAACATTCACGAAAAAGTTTTACCGGCTTTCACAAATGAAAGAATTCAATTGAATCTGGAATGTAAGGATGATTTATTTATCGAAATAGATCCTTCACGGTTTGAGCAAGTCATTCTTAACCTGCTGGATAATGCGCTGAAGTACTCGAACGAATATACAGTCAGCACCATCAAAGCCACTGAATGCCTTGGCAGGATTTCCATCTCCATAATCGATCAAGGGGTTGGCATTCCCCCTGAAGATATCCCCCATATCTTTGATCGTTTATATCGTGTCGAGAAATCACGCGCCAGAGATACCGGTGGATTCGGATTGGGACTCTCCATCGTCAAGCAATTAGTGGAGATACAAGGAGGAACCATTTCGGTTAAAAGCAACTTGAAGCAAGGAACGTGCTTCACCATCACATTTAAGGAGATAACAAATGAAGACAGTAGTTCTGGTTGATGATGAACAGAGAATGCTTGATCTATTAGAGCTATACATGAAACCTCACGGATATACATGCATGAAGATTAAATCTGGATATGAAGCCATACAGTTCTTAAGGCATAAACATGCGGACATAGTACTTCTAGATGTAATGATGCCTGAGATGGATGGGTGGGAAACGTGCGAAAGGATCCGTGCGTTTTCCAATATTCCCATAATCATGCTCACAGCCCGGGATGCTGCACAAGAAATGGTGAAAGGGTTGAAAAAGGGCGCAGACGATTATATTACGAAACCCTTTAATGGAGATGTTTTACTTGCCAGAATCGAAGCGGTCACGCGGCGAGTGCATAAACAGGATGATCATGTGATCTTTAGGGGGCTAAAATTAAATGAATCCGCTTATGAAGCACATTATGATACCAAAACAATCCCATTAACACCAAAAGAGTTCTCACTGTTGTGCTTGTTTTTAAAATCCTCAGATCAGGTGTATTCCAGAGACCACCTCCTTTCGACCATATGGGGATATAAAACGGATACGGAAGATCGGACAATCGATTCCCATATTCGAAATATTAGAGAGAAACTGCGTCATGCCGGTTTTCCAGCAGATCAACATTTGAAAACGGTCTGGGGCATCGGATATAAATGGAGTTCCGTGGATTGATATGAATTTCATTTCTGAGGCATTACTATCCAGCGGACCTTTTTCCATTGCTGTAAGTTTAGCATTCAATATATTGATTAGTGTGCTTGGTTTCATTCCAAGCGTATTCATCACGGCTGCCAATATCACCGTGTTTGGATTTGAAAAGGGATTGATCCTTTCTTACGTGGGGGAAATTGGCGGAGCAGTGGTCAGCTTTTGGTTATATCGAAAGGGCTTTCAAACATTCAAACCCAAGTTCATGAAGAACCGCTGGGTCATGCTGCTGCATAAGTCACAAGGCTATCATGCATTTTGGATGATCCTGATGCTTAGGCTCCTTCCTTTTATTCCATCCGGCGTGATCAACCTTACAGCAGCATTAAGCAAGACGGGAATGCTGCTTTTCTTTCTCGCGACATCCATCGGAAAACTGCCTGCCCTCCTTGTCGAAGCGTATTCGGTATCACAAGTATTGAAGGCATCAGGCGATGTAAGAATTGTTTTGGTACTGCTGATTCTGGTAATCGCAATCGTTTATTACTTTAATAGAAACAAGAAAAAAGGAATGTAGTAAAAAGGCTTCTCTACTTTTAGGGTAAATTGGCAGGGATTATCTTTTCTACCCTATAATAGGAGCCGCCCCCCTTGGTCTCCAATGGTTAACGACCAGATCCAGAAGGCAGATGCGACCTTTTCTTTCCATGAAGGCATTACCATCCCATTATATCGGGATAAGATATTATGAGTTCGTTGTTTAATAGATCCCTGTGCTGCGATCGGTTTCTAAACCTTTTTTCTGCGCCGCCTTTTCATTAAAATAACAAAAGAAAGACGCCACGATGGATGGGTCGAAATGCTTTCCTTTTTGTTCGTTTATGAATGATAAGGCCCGCTCCACTGACCAGGAATCTTTATACGGCCTTCTGCTGGTCAATGCATCGAACACATCCACAATGGCAACTATTCTAGCTTCCAATGGGATGTCCTCACCTTTCAAACGATGTGGGTATCCAGTTCCATCCCATTTTTCATGATGATGGAGGATGATGTTTTCAGCCACTTCCAGGCTGCTGATTACATCATGGTTTATTTCCCTTGAAATCTTATTCAATATATCGGATCCCATTAATGGATGCATCTCGATGATTTTTCGTTCATATGGAGATAACGGGCCAGGTTTGTATAATATCCCCTCAGGAATTTCCGCTTTCCCGATATCATGCAGAATACTTGAATGAACGATATGATTCATATAGCTTTTAGATAGTTCCAGCTGGCATCTTCGATTATGAACCATGACTAGCTGCTCGGTTAGGTTTTGAACTCTCAATAAATGCTCTTCAATGCCTGGATCACGGATTTCGCATGAAATGGCGAGAACCTTTAACAATTCCCTTTGGGTCTCTGCCCTTTTCTTTTCCGAAAGGTAAATCCCTTCTTTCAATTGTTCCAGTTCACGGAATATCCCGACAAAATACCACTGCCCTCCTAGTTGAATAGGAGTAATCGTAATCGAGGAGTGCCAAATGTCACCCGATTTCTTTCGGTTGGTGAAGACCCCTGACCAAGGATTTCCCTTCTTTAACTCGTTTTTCAGGGATGTATATGTAAACAAAGGTGTTATCCCTGACTTTAGGAATCCAGCTTTGAACCCAATGATACTGTTCCTTGAATACCCTGTCGTCCTTTCATAATAAGCATTAATATCAAGTATGCGATGATCTTGATCCGTAATGATGACGGCATCCCCCAACTTTAAATACGCTGCAAATTCAGATGGCACCCTTGTTTTCCCTTTCAATATCTATACCTCCAATAGCTGGATTTCCAATCCTGTCTCTTCATTTTTCTCATTTTCACGGCTCACTCCGTTCATGATTAAAAATCTCAACATATAGGCTAAATGAACTACATTCGGATGATAAAGTATATAATACCATACAAGTTTTAGATACAATAGTTACTAAGCAATGTTTTGTGTGTAAGTGATGAACTACAAGTTTCTGTCTGCACCACGTATCAGCCTTCGAATTCCTTTTAAGCTTATTTCATGACGAAGGGTAAATTGGTTCATTTCCGCAAATGTTACACTTATATAATGAGCTAATGCCTATACTATCCTCCTGTTTTCTGGAAAAAAGAATGAAAATATTGTGTTTTAATGGGAAATTCCTTTATAATGCGCATTAGATGATTTTTTAGCATTGAATACGAAAGGAGACTGAAATATGAAGAAATTATTATACCCAATCATCATTGGATTATTGGCAGTTGTTCTGACGGCTTGTGGTTCGAACGATGAAGCTGATAAGAAAAATGACGACAAAGAGACTAAAACAACTGAGAAAGAAACGGCTAAAGCAACTGAAGAACAGCAAAAACAGATGGAAGAAATGCAGAAGAAACTAGACAAGCAAAAGGTGGATGAAAAGAAAACGGTGGCCATCGTCAATGACGAAAAAATTTCGGGTGCGGAATATAATACCGTGTTGTCTACCACACAAATGCAGATGCAGCAATTCGGACAAGATCCAACAACCAAGGAGGGAGCCAAACAAATTAAAGAGCAAACGCTCAACTCTTTAGTTGGGCAGACTTTGCTGCTTCAAGCAGCAGATAAAAAGGGCTACACAGCTTCCAAAGCCGAAATTGAAAAGCAACTTGCCGAAATCAAAAAGCCATATGAGAGTGAAGAGAAATTCAAGGAAGCGATGAAGCAAGCAGGCCTGAATTCAAAAATGCTGAATGCTCAGATCGCAGAGAATATCCCATATACGAAGTATGTTGAAAAAGAGATTAAAGTGGAAGAAGTAACTGATGAAGAAATCCAAAAGTATTATGACCAGGTTGCAGAGCAAGCTAAAACAAGCGGACAGAAGGTACAGAAACTCGAAGAAATGAAGCCGCAAATCAAGAAACAATTAGAGCAGCAAAAGAAACAGGAAAAGCTTGTTAAGCATGTGGAAGAACTTCAGAAAAATGCTAAGGTCGACATTAAGATTTAATGATGAAAAGAGCTGCCAAAAATCGGCAGCTCTTTCTTTATGGTCTTCGGTCCCCTTACTAACACTAACGGCTTTTTCAAGTTTATTTATTCACCCGTTTTCGAGAAACGTTCAATTCTTTCTCCAATTTCATCACGAACACGTTGGAAGGCAGCCCATATTTCTTCATAAGTTCCTTCTGCTTTTGCCGGGTCTTCAAAGCCCCAATGTTCACGTTTAACTTGCGGTGGCGTCATTGGACATTTGTCTGCCGCATCGCCACATAATGTGACCACAAAATCGGCATTATTCAATATGTCAGGGTCAATGATATCGGAAGTTTGATTGGAGATGTCCAATCCAACTTCATTCATTGCTTTTACAGCTTTGGGATTCAATCCATGGGCCTCGATTCCTGCACTAAGCACTTGCCATTCGTTACCTAAATATTTCTTCCCCCACGCCTCTGCCATTTGACTTCTGCAAGAGTTACCTGTGCATAGGAAGTAAAGTGTTTTTTTAGCCATATAGTTTTCTCTCCTTTATGAGTAAAATGATGTGTTTAGTGAATAATGTTCAACCATATATATAGGCCGACTAATGTGATGAACAATGTTGGGATGGTTAGGATGATACCCGTTTTGAAGTAGGTTCCCCATGAGATTTTCACACCTTTTAATGAAAGGACATGCAGCCATAATAATGTAGCCAAAGAACCGATCGGTGTAATTTTCGGTCCCAAATCCGAACCAATGACATTTGCATAAATAAGAGCCTCCCTAATCGCTCCCGTTGTATTCGTATCGGAAATGGCAAGAGCGTCTATCATGACCGTCGGCATGTTATTCATAAGGGATGAAAGAATAGCTGCGATGAATCCCATCCCGACAGTAGCAGCGAATAATCCTTGATCAGCAGTCACTTGAATAAGGTCAGCTAAAATATTCGTCAATCCAACGTTTCTTAATCCATACACCACGACATACATTCCAATGGAGAAGAACACAATCGCCCATGGTGCGCCTTTTACAACGGTCTTGGTATTAACAGCTGGGCTTCGTCTTGCCATAAACAAGAAGAAAATGGCGATAACACCTGCAATGATGGATACAGGAATGTTGAAAAATTCACTGATAAAATAGCCTACCAACAGAACCCCTAAAACAATCCCAGACAGGCGAAACATTTTTATATCACGAATGGCATCAACTGGCTTCTTTAATTGAGCCATATCATAATTCTTCGGAATGCTCTTTCTGAAGTACAAATATAATACCAGGATGCTAGCCGCTAATGAAAACAGGTTGGGAACGATCATTCTAGATGCGAACTCAATAAACCCGATATCAAAAAAGTCAGCAGAAACAATGTTGACCAAATTACTTACGACAAGAGGTAAGGATGTAGTGTCCGCAATAAACCCACTCGCAATGATAAATGGGAAGATCATTCTCTCTTCCAACTTCAGGTTTCGAACCATCGCCAAAACAATCGGAGTTAAAATGAGCGCGGCTCCATCATTTGCGAAGAATGCAGCGACTAGAGCTCCGAGAATGCTCACATACACAAACATCCTTACTCCATTTCCCTTGGCCGCTCTCGCCATATGCAAGGCAGCCCATTCAAAGAAACCAATTTCATCTAAAATTAAAGAAATAATGATAATAGCAATGAACGCCAACGTCGCGTTCCATACAATACTTGTAACGGCAATTACATCATTGAAGTCAACAACCCCAACGAGTAAGGCAAGTACCGCACCCCCGCATGCTGACCAGCCGATTGACAATCCCTTGGGTTGCCAAATGACGAGTGTCAATGTCAGCAAAAAGATGATACTCGCTAATATAACTGTACCCACTGATGTTCTCCTCCTCGTTAGTCACAACAAATTCGTTTTCCTTGTGCTGTTAATTCTTCTACTTTAAATGCTTGACTCGGCAAATCCTTGATAACCGTTTGAATAAATGAGTGAAACGCGGATGTTTGGTTTAACGAGTAAAATATCCATTGTCCCCTTCTCGCTTCATTCACGATTCCGCTATCTTTCAACTTTCGTAAATGTTGGCTAATAGCAGGTTGGCTCATATCAAACAGGTCTACAAATTCACAGACACAGCATTCATGTTCAGACATAATTTTCACCATCGTCAAACGTGTTTTATCACCTAAAAGTTTAAGAACATTTGCCGTAGCCTCTATATCCAACGCTTCATTCGTTTGCATGTTATCCCTCCTAGCCTAATCGAATATATAATCAAATGCTTATGTTGTTATCCAATATCATTGTATAAGCATATTCTTATTTAATCAAGACTTAAATATTCAACAAAATAATTTTTAATTTTTGTCTGCTTAAAAGATGGTTTCACTTTGAACTAACGGGTCAGGATAATTCAGTAACGTCGCTAAGACATATAGTGAACAATCAATAAAAGATAGTGTACCACTGTCTCTTTTTGTATGGATTAAAGAAAAGAAGAATTATTTCATCTTAATCTAGTGAAATTATTCTATGTTTTAATTCTGAATTCATATCTAAAACACCTATC
>NZ_JBHVQU010000171.1:0-7872 GCF_042886655.1 Peribacillus sp. NPDC058002
GTAATAATATGTTCCCTCCGCTGGCATCATCCAGATCAGGTTCAAAGAGTCAGCATCTAAAGGATGCAATCTCAGCCAGCAGTACTGGCCCCCCTACATTTCTCGCACATATGAACTTTTCTCTTTCATTATATCAATTCATGGGGAAAAAGGAATAGTAATTTGCTTCTTCCCGCTAATCGGAAGGGTATTCCTGCACTCTAGGAATTCTAGCAAAACATCTTTTGGAATGAAAGCAAAAAAATCCCGCCTCTTTTCATTCCAATCATTCTCGGCTGTCACGTTCCAAATAGTCAATTTAGAGCTTGCATTCATATAATGAGAATTATATGTAAACATTTTTGTTTACCGGTTTTATAAACCGTTCATTTCATAAGTAAAAGGTGGATATGATCATGATAAAGATTAATCACAAACGGTTAGATGTCAGTCAAATCCAACCAGGAATAGCATCTGCTAAATCACTTGAAATTGTCCAATTGCTGGCGGAGGATTCCAACGTTTTTGAATATCGGAACTTTAGAATGTTTAATTTCGAGATACAACTGAGGAACCGGGTCATTGCGGCAGCTATTGCGTTGGATAAAAGTGATGCAGAATTTTCCACACTTGAGGAATCGGAATCCAATAAACAATATTGGCACCTTTCAAAGGATGGCACCTTTACCCTTCAGCCAGGGGTTCTCCCTCATGCTGCACTCGTTGACATTTTCATAAATGGAAGGCTTTATGCTTTTGAATGCGGGACTGCAATAGTCATCACTTTTTTAAAGGGCATTTTGGATTTGATCGGCCCTAGGAATTTCGACGACCTTTTTTCAAACCTAGTTTTATATGACTGGGACCCTCCACAAAATATGGAACTCATTATTCATAAAGGAAGGGATTATTCACCAGGTGATTGCGTTTACTTCAAAAACCCTGATCACGACGAGGCAACTCCTGAATGGCAAGGTGAAAATGCCATATTATTAGGAAAAGACCTCTTTTATGGCCACGGGATCGGGATTACCAGTTCACAGGGAATCATCGATGAATTAAATAGCAATAGAAAGCCGTTCGCCACCATATCAGCATTCCTGACAAATCATATCATTTTCCTGGATAGTTCCTTCTATAGTCAATTCCAACAAAATATCCCACGTGCAAAGTCCGATCACAGTCCTGTCAGCCTTTCCAATTGTATTGTATCAGAAATAGGTTCTAGTTTTTACCTTTCATGACCCGGGCATTTTCCCCTATACCGGCATAAAAAAATGCTGGGAGAGAAATCTCCCAGCATTTTTTGTTATTCACGCACCAATATTCCCCTTGCCTTTGAACCTGCGGGCACTTGCCTGACCCCATTTCGTTATGGATAATGTATAAACAGCCAAGGCTGACCATATGAACAAAAAGGCTAAAAGATGTGCTTTGGTAAAACTTTCATGATAGACGAATACCCCGATCAATAAAGATAAGGTCGGAGCGATATACTGAAAAATCCCAAGCATCGATAACGGGATCTTCTCAGCCCCTTTCGCAAAATATAAAAGAGGCAATGCCGTGACAATCCCGCCGCCCACCAACAGCAAGCTTGTGCTTCCCTCTGTAAAGAATTGCATTTCGGATTGGTTCATCAAGTATATCAGGTAACCCAGGGCAAGAGGCGTTACCATCATCGTTTCAAGTGTCAGCCCGATCGCCGATTCGGCCTTGATCATTTTTTTTGCCAGACCGTATAATCCGAACGTCATGGCCAAAACAAGAGAGATCCACGGGATGGTGCCGAAATGAATGCCAAGGATCAAGACTCCGATTCCTGCAAGCAGGAATGAAATGATTTGGGCCCGGCTCAGTTTTTCTTTTAAGACTATCACTCCCAATAGTACACTGACTAGCGGATTGATATAATATCCAAGGCTCGTGTCGAGGATCCGTCCTGAGTTAACGGCCCAGATGAACACTCCCCAATTAGCTGTAACAAGCAGTGACGCCGTTAGTAATGCCGTAAAGAGTTTGGGATTTCCCATTATGTTTTTGACATAATCAAGAAACGCTTGCCATTTTTTCATGAACATCAATAAAACCAGCATGAACACGAAAGACCATAATACCCTCTGAGCTAAAATTTCTGTTGCACCGACTCCCTGAAGGAACTTCCAGTAAATCGGCACGACTCCCCACATCATGTAAGAAAGGGCTGCATAGATTGCCCCTTCTTTTTGTTCATCCACTTTCATAACAAGCCTTCTTTCCATTTACATTCCTTTATCTAATTCCATCTAATAATTTTCTTTTTTTGCAACTGTTATTTTTTATCATACATGATTTTGTCATCGATGACCGTCATGACCGCCTCTGCTTGTAGGAGATCATCCGGCGCCACAGCAAAAACATCCAGATTAAATACGGTAAAATCGGCATCGTACCCTTCTTTGATCACACCTCGGTGCTTTTCCTTGCCGATTGCTGCAGCGCTCCCTTTTGTATACAGTGAGAAGGCCTCGTACACGGAAAGCCTTTCGCCCAAGCCATATACGGTCGGGTCCTCGCTGTTGATTTTCATCCTTGTGACAGCAGCATGAATGCCCAAAATTGGATTTAATGGTTCAATGGGTGCATCCGACCCTCCCGCACAAATGATGCCCAACTTCAAATAGGTTTTCCAGGCATAGGAGGATTCCAGTAGATCGGCTGGAACCTTTTCTTCCACCCACGGAAAATCGGACGGGACGAAACCCGGCTGGATATCAAAAATTACCGGCAGCTTTGCCGCCCGCTCCAACAGCTCCGGCCGGACAATCTGAGCATGGATGAGCCGGTCCCTCTGCCCCATTTTCGGCGGGAGGGCCTCTACTGCATTCAGGACGTATTCAAAAGCGAGATCGCCAATCGCATGTACAGCAATCGGCATTCCGGCATCCCTTGCTTTTTTCACCCATTCCTGAAGCTCGTTTTCAGTGAATATCGCGACTCCATTCGTATCCTTTTGATCTACATAAGGCTCGCTCAACAGAGCTGTGCGTCCGCCCAAGGAGCCGTCGGTAAATATCTTCATGCTGTCAAATTTGATATATCGCGTACCTTTCTGATAGCCGCCTCCTGCTGCCAGCATGTCTTCAAACGCTTCGTGATGGACGAGCAAATTGGCGCGAAAGGCCATTTCCCGGTCCTCGATAACCGATTTAAACGCCTGATATGTCGGCATGAAGCCATTGTAATAATAAAGGTCCTCGGTATGCCCCCCAGTCAAACCTAGCTTATATGCGTCTTCTATGGCCTCTATGAGCGCGTTTTCGATATACTCTTGATCAATCCCGGGAAGGCTGTCTAAAATAAAGTTCTGCGCTTGACTTTCTTTAAATAAACCATTTAAACGCCCGTCAGGATAACGGCAGACCACCCCGCCTGAAGGTTCTTTTATATCTTCTTTAATATCCGCTTCCAATAGGGCGCGGGAATTGACCACCAAGGCATGACGGCAAATCCTTTTCAATACGATGGGATGTTCTGTCGATATCTCGTCAAGCTCATCCCGTAATATCAATTCAGGACTCGGCCATTCATTTTCATTCCATCCTTCGGCAACAATCCACTTTCCAGCCGGGGTTTTTGAGCATTTTTCCTTCAAGGATTTCAAGATGGCCTCCCTGCTATCCATCAAAGAGAGGTCTAAACGAAGCAGCCTTTCACCATGCCCGACCAAATGAAGGTGACTATCCACTAACCCCGGCAGCATCGTTTGTCCATTTAAGTCGATTTCCCTGGAAATATTGCCGGCATATTCATTTTTCAAATAGTCCTGGCTGCCGGTATCAACAATTACCCCCTTTTCAGTGAAGACAGCCTCCACTCGATCGTTTTCTTTAATCATCGTATAAATCGACCCATTGAACCATAACGTTCCCATTCCGGCTTTACACTCCTTATTAAATGATTGTTACTGTGCAGATATGCAGTAAGTGTACCATCTCATATCACGGATTCCCATATTTATGCTTTTATCCAAGTACCTGTAATAAAAAAACGCCAGCCGTTACGGCTGACGGTAATGCTTTCAATCAATTGTTAAGGAGTGCTTCTTCCCTTTTCCGTAAATCAACCCGTTTGATTTTACCTGATGTCGTTTTGGGCAGCTCTTCTAAAAATTCGATTTTCCTTGGATATTTATATGGGGCAGTCAATTCCTTCACGTGCGTTTGGAGCGTCTGGATCAACCCTTGGCTGTTCGGATCGATATCCTCCATCAAGACTACATATGCCTTGACCACATTTCCCCTTATTTCATCAGGGCTTGCTATAACAGCACACTCTTTAACAAATGGATGCTTCACGAGTGCATCTTCCACTTCAAACGGTCCAATCGTATATCCCGAGCTGATGATGATATCATCAGAACGACCCTCAAACCAGAAATAACCATCTTCATCCTTTTTCGCTTGGTCGCCGGTAATATAATAGTCCCCGCGGAACTGCTGTGATGTCCGCTCCGGATCTTTAAAATATTCTTTAAATAGAGCAGGTGTATCTACATGTACGGCAATATCCCCCACTACGCCAGGAGAACAAGGTTTGCCTGAATCATCAATGATTTCCACATGGTTGCCCGGAGTCGGTTTCCCCATGGAGCCCAATTTAATATCCATGCCTTTCGTTACCCCTACCAACAGGGTATTTTCAGTCTGTCCATAACCATCACGCACTTCTATATGGAAATGGTTTTTAAAGACCTCGAACACTTTTTGATTTAAAGGCTCTCCCGCTGATACAGCACTATGAAGATGGGATAAATCATAGTCATCAAGGTTATCCGCCTTTGCCATCAATCGATACTCGGTCGGTGTGCAGCATAATGCATTCACTTTGTAGTCCTGAAGCAGCTGAAGATATTTTTTCGCCTCGAACTTCCCATGATAGGCAAGACCGGCCGCTCCCGTTCCTAGAACCGCCAGGAAAGGACTCCAGATCCACTTTTGCCACCCTGGGCCTGCCGTTGCCCAAACCACATCCGTTTCACTGATGCCAAGCCAGTTTGCTGCAGACGTTTTCAAATGGGCATAAGCCCAACCATGTGTATGGACGACCCCTTTTGGATTTCCTGTCGTTCCGGAAGTATACGATAAGAACGCCATATCCTCACTCTTCGTGTCGGCCATGGGCAGCTGATCCGATTCCTCATCGGCAAGCTCATTCAAATCCAGCCAATTTTCGATTCGTTTTCCGATTGAAAATTTGAGGAGGCTTTCCGCCCCTTCTATTTCATTCATTTCATGAGTATATTCATGGTAACTGATGATTCCTTTGACATCACCATGGTTGACTCGATACTGCAAGTCCTTCGCACGAAGCATTTCGGAACAAGGTATGACAATCATGCCAATTTTCAATGCGGCCAAATACACTTGATAGGCTTCCACCAAACGAGGGATTATGATAAGGACCGTATCACCTTTACCCAGTCCTTTTTTCTTGAAGGCATTTCCGATTTTATTTGCACTTTTTAATAAGTTCTCATATGTAAGTTGTTTTTTATCCCCGTTTTCGTTCTCCCAGAGGACGGCAACTTTTTCTGGATCTTTTGCAAAACGTTCCATTTCACTAACTAAGTTGTAATGTTCCGGAGCCAATAAGTCTTCACGCTTCATATTCTTCCCCTCCAATTATGAACTCTTAGTACCTACTCATTATACAAGATACTTCTCTAATATTTCTATTTATTTTTACAATTAAATAAATAGAGCGGGTGTTAGAACCCGCCCTCTGTAGACTGTAGTCAAATTCGATGAACATCCAGTTTTCACTAAAAAAACCGTTCTAGCTGATTTCAGAAATCCACCGACTGTCTGCCAAGCCTCATCAAAACAAGCATCAGTGAGGTCTCGGCTAGTCAGTATTTCGTAAGGAGTGTCGTAAAATTCTTCAATCTCATTTCTTAATCAAAGTTAGGTATGAGACCAAACTATAGTTTTTTCTTAAAAAAACAATCCAGTTGATTGGAGCGGGTATACGAGACTCCTGCTTAAAAGCGTGACCAAAGGACCCACATGCGCAAAGAGCGCCAAGGAGCTCCCGGACCCCCGCGTAAAGCGAGTGCCTGTAGAGGAAATCAACGTTCTAACTGATTTCATTTTATATAAAGGCTCTTTTCTTAAAGATTGTTGTTTTATAACAAAACAATTTAAAGTTGATTGAGCGGAAGTGCGAGACTCCTGCGGGAGCAGCGGGACAGGTGAGACCCCACAGGCGTTTACGCCGAGGAGGCTCACCGCCCGCCCCGCGGAAAGCGAGCATCTGAAGGGGAAGTCAACCATACAGCTTTACTTGGTAAATAGCAACAAAGTATGCGAAAACAGCTTATATAAAACAGTAAAAAATCATGAAGTATTGTTTAAAATAATGGTCCGCACTTTATTCGGCCGCCACACCAACAAAAATAAAGAGAGCGGGTGTTAGAACCCGCTCTCTGTAGCCATATTTATTAAATTATCTGTTGAATCCTCCGCCTAATTGTTGTTCAGCCATTTGAACAAGGCGTTTTGTGATTTCTCCACCAACTGAACCGTTAGCGCGAGATGTTGTGTCGGCACCAAGTTGTACGCCGAATTCTGTAGCGATTTCATATTTCATTTGCTGTAGAGCTTGTTCCACTCCAGGTACCAATAATTCGTTTGAGCTGTTGTTGTTTGCCATGTGTTTTTCACCTCCTTGTGATTATAGAGTGTGTTAAAACACATGGCTTCATCCGCACAATTTTATTGGTAATTACAGGATATTAAAATAGGTCTTCCATCGCTTCTTCCTTATCGAAAGTCTGACCAGGTTTAACCGTTAATATTTCTGTTTCGGAGACCGCTTTTTCAATCAAGGATTCAAAGTCGACGAAGCTTTCATAGTAATTGACTTTTTCACGTTTCGGTTTCGTTTTTGGGCTTGCCGGCGTAAAGACCGTACAGCAATCCTCGTACGGCAGATTGGATATTTCAAAAGTATCGAGCTCTCTCGCAATTTTGATGATTTCTGTCTTATCCATGGTAATCAGCGGACGCAGGATCGGTGTATTCGTCACCTCATTGATGGCAAACATGCTGCTCATCGTCTGGCTCGCAACCTGTCCAAGGCTTTCACCGGTAATCAGTGCCATGGCTTCTTCCTTTTCACGGATTCGATCGGCGACCCGCATCATTAAACGCCGGGTTGTAGTCATTGAGTAGTTTTCCGGGATTTGTTTTTGAATCAATAATTGGATTTCCGTAAATGGAACGATATGCACTTTCATGCTTCCATTTATTTCTGCAAGCTTGCCTGCCAAATCAATGACCTTTTGGCGTGAACGTTCGCTTGTGAACGGCGGGCTGTAGAAATGGATCGCTTCCACATCTAATCCCCGTTTCATCGAAAGGAATCCCGCAACAGGGCTATCAATCCCGCCTGAAAGCATCAGCATCGCCTTCCCGCTTGAACCGAATGGAAGACCGCCTGCCCCCTGGATGATTTCACCTGTCAAATACACGGCTTCGCGTCTCACTTCCACTAGCAGGTTCAAATCAGGGTTCTTTACATCCACTTTTAAATCTTCTGTATTTCGAAGTAAATGCCCGCCGATTGCCCTGTTAATTTCATCGGTATTATATGGAAAATCCTTATCCGCGCGTTTTGTCGTGATTTTGAACGTGTTGACGTCTTCAAGAGTATGATTAAGATAATACAATGCTGCCGTTTTCATCACTTCCAGATCACGCTCTATTTTTATTGCAGGGCTTAATGACTGAATTCCAAAAATGCCTTTCAACCGCTCAATGACAGGCTTATGGTCCGCACCGTTCAGGAGAACGTACATCCGCTCCCGGTTGGCAGTGAGCACTACACCTTCTATATCTTTTAAACTCCAGC
>NZ_JBHVQU010000172.1:0-7795 GCF_042886655.1 Peribacillus sp. NPDC058002
CCCATCATAAGCAATAGATAACCTAATATAACAGATAAAATAATTGATATTAACAAATACAAAGTAAATTCCCCTTTATTCTATTTATCAGTAAATAAACTTAACCTATTATTACCATAATTATATCACATCTAAAAAATCATTAAAAAAACAACAAAGTTTACGAAAACAGCCTTTTTATTACTAATTCGTCAAAGGAAATATGATTTAAGAAAATTGATAGAGAAACATTAAAGGGTAAAATTCCGGCACAGTGCCCTCTATTCGAATTAGGTCCAGGCGATACTCTAACAGAAGTGATTATACACGGACATTCTTTTTTAGTTCGTACAAATGACTCTAATTTATCCACGAAAGAACAAGTCTAAAAAATTGTACTATCCTGAAAGCTATTCATAACTTTCGTTTTTAAACTAACGGGTGCGTTAGTTCAAGAAGGAATAACAAGGAGTGAGTGGAAATGAGTTTGGCTTCCTATATTGGGTGTAATATAGAAATACCGATTAATGATGATGAATATTCAGATGAATTTTTTTATATTGGCGGTTGTTTTGCCGGTGAGTTTGACTTGCTCAATGTAAAGAAATATCAGTTTACTACTCCTTACGTTTATGAGGTATCAAGTCATTGGGGAATTGAGATTTCAGAATATATGAACCCAAAAACGTGTGCCGAATCGAAAAAGAAGCTAATAGAATTATGTAAAATTATGGACAGTTACCTGGAGAAAGGTGATTTATTTGAACTGTATAGTTGTTGGGTAGGAGAAGAAGCTGAAAAGCGAGATGGTGAGATAACCCTCCTAATCAATAACTTTGATATTGACCAGATTAAAATTCCCGAAAAAACGTTAGTTAGATTTGAAAAATGAATTTTTCTTCTTCAACTAACGGGGCAGTTTAGCTCATTAAGTGTAGTATGTTCGAACTGTGACTTAATAAATTAATAAGTAATTTTTATGAATATAGAGTTTAGAAGCACTGCATTATGAGATTCACTAATCTTTCATTTATTGGTAAAATAAAGAAAGAGGTGAGTTGCTTTTGAAAAAGCTTCCCAGGTATACACAAAGTTTTATCTTCACTCTATTTTTTCTTATTTTGGCTTTAGTTTCATTTAGAGTTTTTCAAAATTCTAAAGCTTTCCCAATCCTTTTTGGTACTTATTCCTTTTTTAACTTAGCTCGTGGTTTATATTATTTAAGGCAAAGACAGACTCAAAGGTAAGACAAATGAGCCCATGCTAAGATTTTTCCATATTCACCGTGCATTTTGGTTCACCATTTAGAAAAATCTTTGAAAATATGAATCAAGATATCCTAATAAGGGGCTTCTGTATATCCGGTCACGTACGACCTTATATGGTTTAGAGGCCATCCTGGCATTTTAGGTAAAGGCGACGGTAAAACCGTCTTTTTTTTTGTCACAAAACTCAACAAGTAGGTGATTTCATGAAAACTTGGATTAAAATACCTATTGGTTTAGTATCAATTCTTTTAATCGCTATGATAATTGGAATTTTAAGCTTTTACTCAATTAGATATTAATTTATTAGTAGGTTTCTATATATATTGGGTAAATCCTTCAATTAGAAATGACTTTTCGATGTTCTGCTGCAGGTCAGTTTTGTTAAGCAAAATCAGTTTGTGAAGAATTGTACTTAAACTAACGGGTGCGGTAGCTGAAGATCAGAGCTGTCTTTAAGGCATCTTTTTCCTTTATGCAACTAAAGGGGCAGGATAATTCAGAAACGTCGCATAAGATCTATAGTGAACAAATAAAAAAAGACAGTGTACCACGCTGCCTCTTGTTGTATGGGTTAAAGAAAACGAAGAATTATTTAAACTTATCTAGTGAAATTATTCTATGTTTTAATTCTGAATTCATATCTAAAACACCTATCACAAATTGATTATCTTCCGTCAATGTTATGTATCTGAAATAATCATCATCAGAAATCAACAAATCGGTGTCATTCGTCATTTTTTCCATTTTGGCAAATACATCTACTGTGTACTCAAGGTGAAAAAAATCATCCAATCCCTTGCTTGAGCTACCTAACCAGGTATACAGAAAATCTTTCAGTGTGATTTGTTCAAGCATCGATAATTGTTTCTTGAATTTTAACTTATCTACTGTTACGTTTATCATCTTTCAACACTCCTTTTAACGAGTATTAATTATATACATTGAAGTCTCCTTCAAACAATGCTATTTGCGTAACAATCCGTTTACAGTTTAGTTACTATACTAAAGGGGCTTGAATAACAATTGAGCTAATACACCTCAAAATCAGCTAATGGTAAGGAAAAAATGATGGTTTATTTGGTTTCAATACCATAGTTCTATAAGGGGTCCCGCCAACATTTTAACGGAAATATACGCTAAGCCTCCAACGATTACCAGCTTGGCGTTTTTTATTACTCTAAGGGATCCTGCCACATCGCCATCAAGCTAAGAAGAAGGATTATCCCCAAAACGAAAAAATATGCTATTCCTTGTAAATGCTGCTGAAAAGAAAATTCCCTATCATTTATAAATTTTAGTGAACAGGCATTTAAATAAATTAGGAGGAAGAAGCCATTGAAGACTAGTATCATCATTATCGATGACCATCAGCTTTTCCGTGAAGGCGTTAAGCGTATATTAGATTTTGAATCAACCTTTGATGTTGTTGCCGAGGCGATGACGGAAGCGAAGCTATGGATCTTGTTAAAACACACAAACCAGATGTTGTTATCCTAGATATCAACATGCAGAATATGAACGGTGTCGAAGCAACTAAAATACTTGTAAACCATTACCCTGAAACGAAAGTCATCATTTTATCGATTCATGATGATGAAAACTATGTACAGCATGCATTGAAAACAGGAGCACAAGGTTATCTGTTGAAAGAAATGGACGCAGATGCGTTAATTGATGCTGTTCGTGTAGTCGCAGAAGGTGGCTCATACCTTCATCCGAAGGTGACAGATAATCTAGTCAAAGAATATCGCCGTTTAGCTGCTGATCGTGATTCAGTACATGCTGTAGAGATCAGAAGACCGCGTCATCTATTGACTCGACGCGAGTGTGAAGTTCTTCAAATTTTAGCAGACGGAAAAAGCAACCGTGCCATCGGCGAAACTTTATACATCAGTGAAAAAACAGTAAAAAACCATGTGACTAACATTCTTCAAAAAATGAATGTAAACGACCGTACACAAGCTGTTGTTCTAGCTATTAAAAACGGATGGGTAGAAGTGAAATAATTTCAACTTATGTTAAGTCCAGCTCTTTAGTTTTCGCAATGCGTGCTGAAGAGACGGGATTTTCTCACGAAACGAGCCTTAGAATCAATTCTAAAGGCTCGTTTTTTTTGAGGTTATATTGGGGTAGGATCAGGAAAATGCGTATATACAACGATAAGCATTCTGATACAAGTCATATGGACATTATGAATTCTATTTTGTAGGTGATTGGAATTGTGTCTAAAAAGGCTCTACTCTATTGAGATTGTGAAAGAATGTACTTAAACTAAAGGGGCAGGATAGTTGAAAAATGAATATGGATTTTTATGGTAAAATAAACTTAAATTATTTTCATTAAGGGGTCTACCTGCTATGAAATTAGATGATAAAAAGAAAAAGGTACAAATGAAATACAGAGAGGAAATAAGGGAAAGGGGAGAATTTGGAAGTAACAGTAAAAAAATGCTTGTTATTGTTACTGCAATTATTATTATTTTAGTTGCATACTGGGCAAACTCCATTATTTTTAAAGCCTTTTAACTGTTTTTAGTTCTTTTAGAAGGCCACCAAATGGTGGCCTTCTGATTGTAAAAAAGAACCCTTAATTAACTAACGGGGCAGTTTAGTTGAACAAGGATAATCCACAATTTGAATAGAATATGTAGATAACAAATAGTTGTTTGGTGTATCGATCCAAATAACAACCTATGAAGGAAGGGTAAGCAAAATGAAGAAAATGTTTGGTTGGACACTTACTTTAGCTACGCTTTTGATAGGTGGAGTCATTTATTATTTCATAATGTTATCCCTATACGAACCATCAAAAGATGCATTTGACTTTCCGGTTCCTAAAAATGCTGAGCTAGTCCAGGAAAATGAACAAGGGAAAAGTTATGATTGGTCAAAAGCATCGGAGGAAAATGGCATACCATTTGGATATGAATTAGTCCTTAAATCGAATGGATGGAAAAAGGGAGAAAGAGAAGGGGCTTCCGTTTTTTACACAAAAGGAAATCATAAAATAGATTTGATTTCTACAACGAAGCATTTAGACATCCTTAAAGTGAATTAATATAAAGGAAATATCTTATTCGGCTAACGGGTGCTTTAGCTTAGGATCAGAGCTGTCTTTAAGGCAGCTTTTTCATATGGAACTAAAGGGGGCAGTTTAGTTCATTAAGCGTAGTGTTAAAGAACTTCGCAGTAAAAAATATGGTACACTATCACCAATACTTGTAAAGGCAGGAATGAAATTGAATATTGGCGATGTATTTTTTCAACTAGTTTTCCTTATTTTTATATTTGGAATAGGTTTAGCTGATTTTATTATTTATCTTTAGAATTAAGCTTTATAAGATCACCTTTAAATCATTTGGATAACTTTTCCAGCCTTTGAAATCGTCAATTAAGTCACTTTGTATATCTTCTTTTCCATTATCTGAAGATATTAAATAATCTTCCCAACTTAAATCATTTTGTGCTCCTTCGATTATATTATCTTCTTCTTCTTCTAATAAACTATCATAATAATATCCAAAAGTGTCAGAAACCTTATCACCCTTATTATGCATTACCTTTTTAGATATCCTCAGCAATACATGAGATTCGTTAATGTTTCCTTCAATTTTTCTTTAAAACAAGGAATAGAAAAACTAGAGAAAATGATTAAAGCTTTAGAACTTAAAAATCAATAATTTTGGGAATGAGAAAATTGAAATCTACTAATTTTATGAACTAGGCGTTTCTCTAAATGAGAACCGTTTTTTTCGTTGATTTAAGATTTAAATATAGAGGTTCATAACTTAAAAGTTATGAACCTCTATATAAGATGTGATAAAATCAGCACTTGTCACTTTGGGCGTTATTTTACACTTGTTTTAAGAGATATTTACTTGACTCAGATTACTAAACTATCTCGTGCGGCTTCAACAACTTCTGTTGTTATTGGGGTAAATAGAAGTATTAGTTTGATGGAACCCTTATTTGTAATTATTTAGTTGTATCATCTATATGAGTAGAATTTGAAGTATCAGGATCAAAGGTATTAAAACTATTTAAATCAATAAAATGAGCAATTGCATCCTTATCTTTGTCAGCTATAATGAGGTTAAAGCCAGATAAGTTATTTTTTATTTTCTCTAATTGTTTTGTCGTTAAATCGATGTTTATTCTGAATTGAGTTTGAAATTTAGTATTATAGCCTTTAGGTTGCTCTGCTAACAATAATTCACTAGTTGTATTATTAAAAATATCGTATAATGCTTCAGGGTACTCAAGTGAAAAGTAAATCTTTTGAGTATTTTCCTGTAAAATTTCGTATATGTCTACATCGATTTCATAATTCATAAGAAAAGTTAATTCCTTATTCTCAGTAATATAATTCATTTCAAAATTTGTTATGCTAAATTTAGGGGGGAGCAACTTGTTTTCTAATGATTTGTTTTTTTGAATAGATGAATTATTCTGTTCAGATTCAATCGGATTATTGCCATTTTTTTCACTTGTCTTTTCTGAAGAATTACACCCCATTAGAAAGGACATACAAATGATAAAAGGACAAATATATTTTAGAAGCATATATTTTAACACCTCTGTATATTAGTAATAAATAAAGACTTCAATGATTATATATTGAAATCTTCAAATCTCGAAATATCATTATTGTTTAACTTTATCGCTCCATGTTGCATAAGTGTAATTAGCAGTTGTAGTTGTTGCATTTGTTAAATTACAAGGTGGAGCAACTTTATAACGAGTTCCAGTGGCTTTTACCCATTTACTTCCTGCAGTTAATTTCCATGATCCCTTTGGAATAGACCAAGTTGTAGAAAGAGTTTTCGTACTATTATATCCATACCCAACATTAGCCGTTATTTTTGCCCCTGTTTGTAGTACTTTAAATGAAGCTTCTCCTCCTATACTTACTGTAGCAGCATGAGAAATTTGTACAGATCTAGTAACACTATCTGTAGCACTACTGTTATTTGTTGCATAATGAGTGAATTCAGTTTTTGTAGAAGTTGTTTTAGATTTATAAGATGTTGTGTACGTTCCTACTTCAGTACAAGCATAGGGTACAATTGCAATAGGGTCTTCACTTGTTTCTGCTTTTGCCTCTGATAATGAAAAACCTGAAAATAATATGAAGCATAAACTTGTTGATAATAATATTTTTGCCACCTCATTATATTTATCACTTCATTGTTAATACTATTCTTGTTTTATTGGAAATACAATGAATAATTAACATTTTTTTCTTAATTTTTTAATGATTTCTTGACAACTTGTTTGTATGATAAGCCTTCACAAAACCTTATCACCCGGTTTAACCATGAACTTAAATTCAAGGGTGATGAAATCCTGCGAATAAGCGAGTATTAGTGAGGAAATCGAATTAAACTGAGGGATTTTTAGAAGCGTAGCTTATTGGAATTTTGTTCATTTACTATTTTTGTAATAACATCTAAAATTTAGTTTTTGAAATTAATGGGCGGTGTAAATTTGTTAACTACTATAAATATTCCAGGATTAATTCTAACTTCTCTTTTCAATGCTAGTTTTGTTTTTACTAAGAAAACTAGTGCAATCTATTAGACGGTAAAACTGTCTTTTTTTTACAGTTTATGTAACCTCTGCAATATGTTTTATGGAACTAAAGGGGCAGGATAATAAAGGAGTGTTTTTTTGAAAAAGGTGTTAATAGGTATTATTAGTATTGTGGTTTTATTTATAGGTTTTTTCTTTTTTCTGAAATTAAATCAACCCTTAGTAGCTTATCCAAGTGCCTCAGCGAATGATAAACAGGTACAACTGGTTTCGGTAGGAAATAAAAGTCCATTTGGGAATATTCAAATTGAAGAAGTTCTTGTCAATGATAAAGTTGTACCCTCCAAAGTGAAATTACAGGTGAGTTATCATCCAAAAGGGTTTATTATCTCTGATCATTTTGATGGCGAAGAAGGTGAATATACCTTCAAAGGATTAGATTCTATAACTCTTAAACCAAAGACTGACCCACAAAAGCAACTCGATAAAGTAAATGCTGGTACTGCAACAGAAGATGATACTATTTATGCCCTTTCGTTAGTGCATGAACATAGTATTGAGAGAGTCATAATTAAATACCACTATTTTGGCATGTCACATGAATTGGTTGTACCCATGGTTGGAATGTGACTAACGGGTGCGTTAGCTGGAGATCGGAGCTGTCTTTAAGGCAGCTTTTTCATATGGGGCAGGTTAGTTTAATAAGGGAAGTTAATCTTCGATGAAGAATAAGTTATGATGGACTCCTTGCCTTTATCGAATGCCAAACCTTTATCTAAACTTTGCTCTTCAATTTCACGAGTGCTGCAACATCCTGTAAGAGATAGGCTGTTTTCGCATACTTTGTTGCTATTTACCAGGTAAAGCGGTGTGGTTGATTTCCCCTCCAGATGCTTGCTTTCAGCGGGGCGGGCGTTGAGCCTCCTCGGCGTAAACGCCTGTGGGGTCTCACCTGTCCCGCAGCTCCCGCAGGAGTCTCGCACTTGCGCTCCAATCAACCTTAAATCGTTTAGTTTT
>NZ_JBHVQU010000173.1:0-7787 GCF_042886655.1 Peribacillus sp. NPDC058002
GCCCGTATATATACTTCCTGAACAAGGTCCTCCGCCGTTTCTCGATTTTTAGTCATATAAAAAATGAATTGATATATTTCCTGATGATATTTTTCATAAAGATCGTGGAAAACGGAATCCATCATTTCCCCACATCCGTTCATAAATATAGTCGTCAATCCAAAACAAAAGTTACATACTTCGGCTTTAATCTTATTATAAAATTCCGTTAATTTCCACATATCAGGGACTTCTTATTTTGTTTCCTAAAAAAAACAAAGACAAGTTGGAAAGTAATCCAATTGCCTTTGTTTTTCTCAGTTCCTTATGAAACAAGATTTTTTGGCAAGCCACCCGTCATTCGGCATTTTCCATAATTCGAGGCAGGATAAAACTGAACGTCGTCCCTTTATTAGGTAAACTGTTTACCGAAATGAAGCCATCATGGGCATTGATTATATTTTTTACGATTGCCAAACCCAACCCGGTGCCCGAACGGCCGCGGGTCCTTGCTTTATCCGCTTTATAAAACCTTTCGAATACAAAAGGCAAATCTTCTTCGGGAATTCCAGATCCAGAGTCCCTGACATCAATGATTAGTCCCCTTCGATCACTTGTCCTCTGAATGACATCAATGTTACCGCCCGGAGGAGTATGACGAATCGCATTATCAATTAAATTGGTCAAAACCTGTTCAATGCGGTCCGGATCGAAGTGCCATTGAATTTGATCGTCTTGCATGCTGGCTGATATGGTGATCCCCTTTTCTTTAGCCAGCCCGGAAAACTTACTTGTTATCCTCTTTAAATAAGGAGAAATAGGTACACATTCATAGCTAAGGTTCATTTTACCCGATTCCAATTTAGCTAGATCGAGGAGATCGTTGACTAAACGGCCCATTCTCAAAGACTCATCATAGATGATGCGGGCCATTTCCACCTTTTCCTCTTCACTGCTCGCAATGTCATCTACGATCGCTTCACTATATCCTTGCAACATTGAAATCGGCGTTCTTAACTCATGTGAGACATTCGCTATGAAATCAGTCCTAAGTTTGTCCATACGTCTTTCATCGCTCATATCCCGTATGATGGCCACCGCTCCCCTAATATTGTCTGCATTTGTATATAGCGGACTGACAATGAATCCCCAATCGCGGCCCTGCAAAGTAATTTCACCGACTTGCTCCTTATCGAAGGACTCTGATTCATCAAAAAGATTCATCAAAACCAATGGGACATTGACATTATCTTCCCGGTTATAGCCCTTTTCAAAGTACCAGGATTGCAGAAACCTTTCTGCTGGCGGATTCGTTTCAAGAATTGTGCCATCTTTATTGAAGGTAATGACCCCATCTGCCATACTGCTAAGAATGCTTGAGAGATGTTCCTTTTCCTGACTAAGTGCATTCATATTGAATTTTAGCTGTTCTCTCATCTGATTAAACGCTATGGCAAGTTCACCGATTTCATCTTGAGTCAAGATGGGAACCTTTGTATCAAATTTCCCTCGGGCAATCGCTAGTGCGGCTTCCCTCATCTTCACCAATGGTGCATTGATTCTTGTAGATAAAAAGAAAGCAAAAATCGTTGTCAAAATAATGGCGATGCCTGCTGCCAATAATATGAACTGTGTAGTCGATTTTGTGGTTTCTTCCATGGACTCCAACGATTGAAATAGGAAAACTTCATCCTGTTCCCCATTCAATTCAAGTGGAATGCCTACTACGATTGCGGACAATTCCTTACTGTCTGCATCATCGGATAGCGCCATTTCCTTTTTTACAGTCTTTCTTTCCGTAAAAACCTTGATCAATTCGGAATCATTTTTAATGAGTTCCGGCGTGATTTCGAACTCATTATCTCCTCCGATTGATGAGAATACCATTTTGTCATCATTAAGAATGATCATTTTCGTTTCATTGCCTATTAATTCCGAAGCTATTTGTAAAACTTCATTGCTGGACCCCTGATGTTCATTCGTTACCTTAATGATTTGTTCAGCGGTTTTGGTTAAATCATTTTCAATATTTTCAATCTGGAAATTCTCAAAGAATTCGACCAGCAGAACGGTTAAAACAATTAGTACAAATGACACGAGCAATAGGATCGTTGCCCATAGCTTCCCTACAACACTGCCCCATAGCATCAGTCATTAATGACTTCGAACTTGTAACCTACACCCCAAACAGTGACAATCATCTTGGCTGCGTTTTCGGATATGCGGTTTAATTTTTCACGTAAGCGTTTAACATGCGTGTCAACAGTTCGAAGATCCCCAAAGAATTCATAGTGCCACACTTCTTTTAACAATTGCTCCCGGTCGAAAACCTTATCTGGGGATTTCGCCAAGAAATATAATAATTCATATTCTTTGGGTGTTAATGAGACCTCTTTGTTATCGGCAAGAACACGGTGAGCATCATTATCAATGGTTAGATGCGAGAAGACGATCACATCTTTTGCCGTCGTTTCCGTCTGCATGTAACTAGTGCTTGAAGAGCGACGTAATAAAGCTTTAACCCTTAATACGACTTCACGGGGACTGAACGGCTTTACGATATAATCATCGGTCCCCACTTCGAATCCTTGAACGCGGTTCACTTCTTCCCCTTTAGCAGTCAGCATGATAATCGGTGTCGTTTTCTTTTCCCTTAATTCACGGCAAACTTCGATTCCATCTTTACCAGGCATCATAATATCCAATAAAATTAAATCATACTCATTTTCAAGGGCTTTTGTTAAAGCCATATCTCCATTTTCAGCTTCATCGATTATGTATTCTTCTCTTTCCAAATACATCTTTAGCAGCCGGCGGATTCTTTCCTCATCATCCACCACGAGAATTTTTATAGCATTATACATTATGTAATCAGCCTCCTATCCTATATTCTACAAAATGAAAACTTCCATGACTAATACTTTTTCCTTATAAAGTACGATAAAGAGCCATTTTTGCATGGCTTCCATGAACCTTTCACCATTTTGTCACAAAAAAAAGGCTTAGAGCGCTCACTAAAAGTTCATAAATGCCATTTCACCGAAATATCCTTATTAATGGCATTGACTGAAAAAGGGATCATTCTCTAGAAAAATCGATAAGCCAACTCCTCGACGTTTCTATCAAAAGACCCCCTTCATTTAAATATTACAATACAGAATCAAGCATATGAATGCAAACCAGCAATAACAAGATTGACGAATATCAAGTTAAACATAATGATGGCAAAACCGATGACGGCAAGCCAAGCTGATTTTTCCCCTTGCCATCCCTTTGACATGCGCAGATGCAAGAAAGCTGCATAAAACAACCACGTAACCAGTGCCCAGACCTCTTTCGGATCCCAGCCCCAGAATCTTGTCCAGGCCACTTGAGCCCAGATCATTGCAAAAATGAGGGCCCCGAGAGTGAAAATCGGAAAACCGATAAGGACCGAACGATAGCTAATCTCGTCCAATAAATTCAAATTCACATTTTTAACGATCGGTTTAATCAATGCTGCCACTCTTTTGCGAGCAATCAACCTTATTAAACCATACATGATGAGCCCAATACCGAATGACCAAAGTACAGTATTCAGCTTCTTGGCATTGATCAGTGCAGGCATGTCCACCAGTGGTTCAAATCGATCAGTCTCGATAAGTTTCCCTTCATTGGGACCAACCAATGCCGGTAGGTTGAATTCCTGTTTGACCTCGGCTCCGTGTTTATCGACCCAATCAAAATTAGCCTTATAATCCATCGCAGCAAAAGAAGAAGTGATGATGACGAATCCGATGGTGCAGACTAATGTGAACATGATGCCTTCAAGCCAGAACGTTCTTTTGCTTGATTGTGTCTGATCGACGAATTTGATTAAATAAATGATGGCAGTAACGAAACTAATGGCAAGGATCGACTGTCCTGCCGCTGCAGTCGTTACATGAATATGAAGCCAATCGCTCTGCAATGCAGGAATGAGTGGCGAAATCTCTGTAGGGAACATACTTGCATATGCGATTATCAATAACGCAATCGGTAAAGCGAATAGCCCAAGGGCAGGTGTTTTATAAAGAAAATAAATTAATATGAAAGCACCGACCAGCATCATTCCGAAAAAGGTAGTAAATTCAAACAGGTTACTTACCGGGGCATGGCCGGCAGCAATCCATCTAGTGATGAAATACCCAATTTGAGCCGCGAAACCGAAAATGGTGATGAAAATGCCCAGTTTAGCCCATTTGTTTTGTTTCTTTTCCTCCGCTCCGCGTTTATCCTTGATTGATCCGCCAAAGAAAAAGGTAGCGACAAGATATAATAAGAAAGCTGCATATAAAAAGTTACTGCTCAATTCAGCCATTTAAAACTTCCCCCTTACTAGAAGATTTCTCATCTTCAAGTTGATCCATTGGTTCGGAAAGTGATGTCGATTCTATCGCTTGTTTTATATCTCTTTTAATACCGTGCCAGTTTTTGTTTGTATGGCCGGCCATTAATATCTCATCATCTTTCCTCTTAATCCATATACGCCGGTGATTCCAATAAGACCCTTGGACAACTCCGATCATGAAAATGATTCCACCCGTGAATAATATCCAAAGCGTTAAATCCTTCCTGACGGTCAAAGCCGTGACATCTTGGGTTTCCACACCATTAAAAGCCATTTTATAAGTGTTTTCCCCTAAAGGCTCCACAGTCTCCTTAATCGCCACGAAACTGACCTCACCCTCTGGCTTATCCGGGGTATGCATTTTAAAGATAAATGCTGGATTATTCGGAATCTTCGATATCGTTCTTGGTTCACCTTTTTCATCGAACTCGAAATCGGGGAAGTAACTGATCAAGTCAACGGAATATCCTTCTTTCAACTCGTATTTCTTTTGTGGATTGTTCAAATCAACCTTTAAGCTTCCATATTTCTCTTCGGTTTTTTTATTTATCAGATTAAAAGACATCGTACTGAGCTCATCCAGTTTATAGTCCACTTGATAGAGGGCATAATGATCATGTTTCAGAGGTTCATTGACTTTGATTTTATAATCTTTAAGTTTAACAAGGTCCACTTTTTCTCCTGGTAAGGTCTCTCCGTTGCGCTCATACAACGTAACATCGGATTGATAGGTTTTTGCAATCGTACCGGTTTTATCAATTGCAGCACTGTACTGCTCATCTTCATCATTCTCTTTGTCATATACCTCTAAGGTAAATTCATTATTCTGGAGGTAATACTCACCATTTGTACCCGGGATTTCTTTTCTCTCGCCTTCACGCAGCCAAAGTACTTTGTCGATATACATCCCAGGGACAGAACGCAATAATGCTCCAATTAAGAAAATGATAAGTCCAATATGATTAACATATGGTCCCCAACGTGAAAAACGACCCTTTTCTGCAAGTATATGACCGTTCTCCTCACGGATATGATAACGCGTCCTTTTTAGTCTATCCTTTACTTCTTCAAGGTTTATATCTTGGTCTTCAAGCTTTGTCACCCCATAAATCCGCTGACGTTTCATGAAACCGTCATGACGTGTGACCCCTTGTTTTTTTAACGATCGATATAATGGAAAGAACCGATCGATACTGGCAATCAATAGTGATATGCCCAGCATGCCTATGATAATCAGATACCACCATGAACTATACAAGTTATGAAACCCGAGTTCATAATACACTCTTCCGAACCAGCCGTATTCCAGTTCATAATGCTCTGCAGGCGTAGCTGTTGAAGGGATGTACATTTCCTGAGGTAAAATCGTCCCGATGGCTGAAGCGATCAAGGCAATGACAATAAGCGTCACCCCTACCTTAACGGAAGAAAAGAAGTTCCATATTTTATCGATGATCGTTTTTTTATATGTTTGTGAACGCCTGGCACTTCCTTCATATCTCATATCAATAAGCTTGTTTTCTCTTTCGTTACCAAGCACCATTCCGCATTTCCCACAAATCTTTGTGCCAAACGGATTTATATGACCACAATCGCATTTTACTTCTTTCATGTCAAAAACTCCCCAATATTATGGTTTAATTCTCTCCATATGTTTTTGGATGCTCTCTTCTGTCAAAGCTCCGGTGATGATATCTATCACTTTCCCCTCTTTATCGACCAAAAAGGTGACAGGCAATACATCCACGCGATAAGCATTTTCCACTTCCCTACCTTTATCGATCATGACAGGGAAGGTCAGATCATGCTTTGTAATGAAATTATTGACAGCATAGTCAGATTCCCCGACATTTACCGCCAATATTTCAACGCCCTGTTCTTTAAAGTTTTTGTATTGATTGTCCATATAAGGCATTTCGTATTCACATGGCTTGCAATATGTACCCCAAAAGTTCAGGAAGACGCCTTTTCCCTTGTAATCGGAAAGTTTATGCTCTTTGCCTTTCATATCAGTCAAGACGAAATTCGGTGCATCGGATCCTTTTCTCAGACTTTCATTCTTATCTTTAGTGAAGTTCGTATAAAGGGCAAACACTAAAGCTGCACCTAAAAGCAGGAGAATGATGGTTCTGCTAATCAGGCGTCGCTTCTTTTTATCCATAGAGATCCTCCTAAGGCCACACTAAATTTAACCATACCATTATACCATTTAACGCCATGTCCTTTTTATTTACATTTCTGAAGGTTTTGTGACATTCTTTCCTGATTCATGAAGGAAAAGGTATTTACAGGTTGTTTTCCACCACCCATTCTTCCAGGTGAAGAATGGGGTAGTGGTTTCAACCTATTAATACAGGGGAAAAACCTTTCTTACATTCTCCGCTGTTTAGGTTCGGTCGTTGCTAAAGTCCGCATTAATTTAACTTCATGCGGAGTCAGCTCCCGGGAATCTCCTGCTGTTAAACCGTCCAAGGTCAAGAAACCATATTGTTCCCTCTTCAATTTAATGACGGGATGGCCAATTGCTTCGAACATCCGGCGGACTTGCCTGTTCCTGCCTTCATGTATTGTGATTTCAACTATCGCCGTTTCCTTTTTCTTGTCGGTAGACAATACCCTTGTCTTGGCTGGTGCAGTCTTGCCATCCTCCAACTTGATACCTTTATCCAACTTTTTCAAGCTTTCCCGCAAAGGCATCCCTTTCACTTTTGCCACATACACTTTATCCACTTCATGCTTAGGATGCATTAACGTGTTTGCAAATTCCCCGTCATTGGTTAAAATCAATAAGCCCGAAGTATCGTAATCCAAGCGGCCAACTGGATAAATCCGTTCATTGATGTAAGGGAAAAAGTCAGTTACGACTTTTCTATTCTTATCATCAGAAACTGCCGAAATGACGCCGCGCGGTTTATAGAATAGGAAATAAACCGGGGCTTCTTTTTCTAGCGGGACTTCATTAACCTCAACTTTATCATTAGGTCCAACTTTCACACCTAATTCCTTCACTACTTTGCCGTTCACCTTTACCTTACCTTCTAAAATCAACTCTTCTGCTTTACGGCGGGAAGCCAGTCCAGCATGTGCTATCACCTTTTGTAATCGTTCCATCTATCTTCACCCCATAGTATAATCATTCGTTTGTTATTGTCTATACATACACAATCATACAATTATTACATATTGAGAGGCAAAAACAAAAGGTTTTTCGCGAATAAGAGCTTTTCTTTTATTATTACACCAATAATGGGACGGTTAAATGGGTTGGTTTCCATAATGAGTGTAACATAGCTTATTTTTCCATACAAAAAAATGTTTCTTTTGGATGAAAGTTCGTTTCTGTTTAAAAATGGAGAGCTTAACATAGCGGATTGTTTAAGAAAAAGGCTGTTTTCGCATACTTTGTTGCTATTTACCAGGTAAAGCGGTGTGGATGATT
>NZ_JBHVQU010000174.1:0-7719 GCF_042886655.1 Peribacillus sp. NPDC058002
CTATATAGAAGAGGATTCTCCTGACCCCCAAACAATTTATGGAAAAAGCAAACTACTAGGGGAACAATTGGCATTAACTGCTAATGAAAGTTCCACAATCATTAGAACGTCATGGTTATACGGACATGACGGGAAAAATTTCGTCAATACCATTAAGAAGTTAGCCAGCCATTCATCAGAAATCCGTGTGGTTCATGATCAATACGGTTGTCCTACCTACACTAGGGATCTTGGAATAGCACTAATATATTTACTAACAAAACCACATGGCATTTATCATGTCACAAACTCTGGAAGTTGCAGTTGGTTTGAATTTGCAACCGAAATTGTTACGTTCTTAAATTCACAGACAGTAGTCATCCCTATTTCTACAAAAGAATATGGGCTTAAAACACCCAGACCCAATTATTCCGTTTTAAGTCAAAAAAAGTTGAATTCCAACGGACTCTTTTTGCGAAATTGGAAAGAAGGTTTACATGAATACTTAAAAAAGGCAGATGATGAATATGGGGATTGAGGGAGTTATTTCCAAAAAGTTAATTAAGCATTGTGACGATAGAGGTTTTTTTGCAGAAGTGGTAAGAGATGATGACAATCTTTTATCTCATTTTGGTCAACTATCATGGACTACATCTTACCCAGGTGTTATTAAAGCATTTCACTACCATGAAGAGCAAGATGACCTTTGGTTTTTTTCATCAGGTAATGCTCAAGTAGTTTTACATGACTTAAGAGACCACTCTGCTACCAAGGGTGAAACGAATGTTTATTATATGGGCGAAAACAATCCAAGTATTTTACTCATACCCAAAGGTGTGGCACACGGCTATCGCGTGCTTGGCGAAAAGCCGGCAACTGTTCTTTATTGTACAACAAAGTCGTATAACGCTTCCAAACCAGATGAAAAAAGAATTCCTTGGGATGATAAAGAAATTAATTTTGCTTGGGAAACAAAACACAGATAAGGAACTAATATAAAAACTTCCTAGGGCAAAAAGTGTTAGGATAATAGGTGGTCCCGGTATTGTACCGGGGCCGTATTTTTAGTCCCTATTGATAACGATGCTCATTGTATTCTTCAATAACTCGATCTACATCTTCCTTCCTATCCGTTAAATTTGTACATGTTTTATATTCTGCCCAATCTTTAAAGTGGTCAAAAAAGCTTTCCATATGTGCATTATCCTAACAGTTTCCCTTACGGATCATGGATTGGGTTAGGCTAAGTTTTTTCACTTTGTTTTGAATTATCGGATGGGTGTAAATGAATCCTTGGTCAGAATACAGGAATGGCACTCGTGATTTACAGGCTGCCTTAGCTTGTTTAATGTTTCATAAACAATATTCATACCCAACGACGTGGATAAATGATACATAACTATTTCTTTTGTGGCCGCATCTTTTACGCATGACAAATAAGCTTTTTGCCCCTTTCAGTAATAAAGATGTAATGTCTGTAAGCAGAATTCCCCCTTGCTCCTTCTGTTTGAATTGACGATTAAGAAGGTTTGGACAAGTAAGGTCCTTTCTGGTTGCCTTAGCCATCTTTCAATACGAATTGGCCCTTCTGATTTGTGCAAAGAGATGTTATTTTGCCATCAACCGTCTGATTTTCTTTTGATTCGTTCTATGTCCAAATCATCCTGTTCCCCGCGTAGCTCACGGGTTGGAACTGCCTTTATCCAATCATAGCAGCCACCTCGACTTACACCAGCCAATTTGCATAGATAGGAAACAGCCTTCTTTAATTGGTATCGCCTGATCGTTCTTTCAATCAAATAGAACATCTCAGCTGCAGTTAGAATGATTTCTTTTTCAACGCCCGCCTTTCTAACTCTTCCCAGCTTTGTTAGGAAGTCATTTTCTGCTTCAAGGAATTTGATTCTCGCTTCGGCCTTTCTAAGTTGATCCTATGCAGAAGATGGCTTGGAAGAAGGACGTCCTGTGCTCCCTTTTCCACGGCGTTCCGAAAAGGAACCTTCCTCACCAAACCTTTCAAAGGTATCACGCCGGCGATGTAGAAAACGTTTAGGTTTTTCCCATTCAAATTATTTCGAGATTAAATCCATGTTCTATGAAAATTTAGAGAGGGATTTCCCCTTTTTATATTCCTTAACAGCTTTTGTTTTAAATTCAGGATTATAGGAAATAGAACGCTTTGAAGCACTTATGATATTTGGATTCTTTTCAAGTTCTTTAATCTGAAATTCAGTATAAATATATATATTCTCACTCATAAAAACCCTCCGTCCATACTCATTACACCTTTTGAAACATAAAAAAAACCGGATAAGGGACACTTTTTTATGTGTGTCCGTTATCCGGGATATAGTTCAAATGGCCGGGCTTGTTTATTGTATTCTTTAAACGGGATAGACTCCATGTTTACGATCGGTAAATGTCAATTGTTTACTGCTATACGCTTCAAATCTGGCACTCAATTCATCTCGCAAGTCATTTGGCTGGATGATGCCATCAACAATCATTTCGGAGGCTAAGCGGTAGATATCGATATCTTCATTATACTCATTGCGCTTCTGTTCGATGAATGCTGGGCGCTCCTCTGGTTCCATCGCATTTATTTTATTGGCATAGACTGCATTGACCGCAGCCTCTGCCCCCATGACCGCAATCAATGCCGTCGGTAAGGCAAGAACGCAGTCAGGTTCAAAAGCGGGACCAGCCATCGCGTATAGTCCCGCACCATAAGCCTTACGGACAATGACAGAAATCTTGGGAACGGTGGCTTCACTCATGGCCGAAATCATTTTCGCACCATGGCGAATGATTCCTGCCTGTTCGACCTTCGTCCCAATCATGAATCCTGGAATATCCACCAGGAACAACAGCGGAATATGGAAAGCATCACATAAATTGATGAACTTGGCTGCCTTATCAGCTGAATCATGGAACAGGACGCCGCCCTTGACACGCGGCTGATTGGCTATGATCCCTATCGTTTGTCCATTAAGCCTTGCAAGCCCAGTAATCAATTCGGGTGCAAATAGTTTCTTGATTTCACAAAACGATTGCCTGTCTATAACCCTATCGATCAGGTCATACATATTGAAGGGTGCATTCTGATTTTTGGGAATCAGTTCTTCCAATGTTTTTTCGAAATCCGCAGGCAGCTCAGGTTTTACGCTTTTAGGTCTTTCTTGATAATTTCCTGGAAAATAGCTTAAGTATCTGCGCGCAAACGCAATGGATTCTTCCTCCGACTTGACAAGCACATCCCCGCATCCTGACACAGAACAATGCATTTTGGCCCCGCCCATTTCCTCTTCGCTTACTTTTTCGCCAATGACCATTTCTGCCATTCTCGGTGAACCTAAATACATGGATGCATTGCCATCAACCATTACGACAATATCACAAAAAGCTGGGATATATGCCCCGCCTGCGGCAGACGGACCGAACAATAGACAAATTTGCGGGACTTTTCCTGATAACTTCACTTGGTTGTAAAAGATTCGTCCTGCTCCGCGGCGTCCCGGAAACATTTCTACTTGATCCGTAATTCGTGCCCCGGCAGAATCGACTAAATAAAGAAGGGGCAACTGCAGCTTTTCAGCTGTTTCCTGAATGCGAATGATTTTCTCGACGGTCCTTGCTCCCCAGGAACCAGCTTTTACAGTCGAATCATTGGCCATGACACAGACCCTTTGACCATTGATTTTCCCGATGCCTGTAACTACACCATCAGCAGGCAAACCATCACTGGCACAATTAGCAAAGAAAGCGTCCTCTATTTCAACCCCTTCATCGAAAAGCAGCTCTAGCCGTTCACGAACGAAAAGCTTTCCTTTTTCAGCGTTTTTTTGATGATATTTTTCTAAACCGCCTTTTTTAATCGTTTCAACCGTTTCGGTTAGTTTATCCGTCGTTACCATTCCTGTTCCTCCTTCAATTGAAATCATTGGCCCTTAAACACCGGTTTGCGCTTTTCCTTGAATGCTGACAGACCCTCCAGTCGGTCACGGGTTTTTAAAGTTGTCTGATAGCAGTCCTTTTCAATTTGCAATCCTGTTTTCAAATTAGTCTCAGCCCCTTGATTGATCGCCGCTTTTGCAGCCCTGAGTGCTAATGGGGCATTGACCGCAATTTCCCCAGCCAATTTTTTCGCTTCCTCAAGTAAATGTTGGGGTGAATATACATGACTGATGATTTTCAAGGCATGTGCGGTTTTTGCATCCAACCTCCTTGCCGTATAAATCAGTTCTTTCGCTGTCGGCATCCCGACTATCCGCGGAAGACGCTGAGTACCACCGGCGCCTGGGATGATGCCTAAAGATGTTTCTGTCAGTCCAACCTTGGCCGTTTCCGATGCGATGCGTATATCACATGCGAGTGCCAACTCCAGCCCTCCGCCAAAAGCCGAACCGTTAATCGCGGCGATGACTGGAACTGGAAGGTTTTCTACAGCCGTAATCGTGTCACCAATCAACTTGACTGTCTCCCTGACTTTATCATCATTCATACCTGCTCGTTCCTTAAGATCCGCACCTGCACAAAATGCCTTTTCACCTGCTCCCGTTAAAATGACCGTTCGTAAATTTGAATCTCTTTTCAATTCATACAGCCCTTCGACTAAGCAATGAAGAAGTTCCGTGGATAGAGCATTAGCAGCATCCGGCCGGTTCAAAGTCACGAGGGCAATTCCCTTATCTTCATGACTGATCTCCACTAATGAAGTCATAAATTCACCTCAATTTCTCTTATTGTGCGTTATAAACAGCCATCTGATGGCTAGGCAATGGTTTTTCCAAAAAGCTTTGCATCATGGCCGCAGCCTTCATTAGTTTTTCCGGATTGATTCCTGTTTGAATTCCCATTTTATGTAGCATATGGATCAGGTCATCTGTTGCCACATTACCGCTCGCACCTGGTGCATACGGACATCCCCCTAGACCTCCGAGCGAAGAGTCGAAAGTGTCAATACCATAATTCAGTGATTCAAGGACATTTGCGAGTGCCATACCCCTTGTATCATGAAAATGGAGGGCAATTCGGCTTGTATCATATCTTTTTACTGCCTGTTCAAGGAACAAGGCAACTTGTCTTGGAGATGCGACCCCAATGGTATCACCCAATGAAACCTCATCGATTCCATATTCAAACAGTTGATCACAAACACGGAAAACCTGTTCCGTAGAAATCTCCCCTTCATAAGGACAGCCGAAAACGGTTGAAATATAGCCCCTGACCGTTTTTCCGCTGTTTGCTGCTGTCCCGATGACATCCTTCATTATTGGAAAGGTGTCGGAGATCGATTTATTAATATTTTTAAGATTATGCGTTTCACTGGATGACATGAACACTGAAATTTCATCGATATTAGCTTCAAGAGCCGACTCCAATCCCCTTTGATTGGGTACAAGGGCCGCATAAGTGACACCGGGATTGCGCTTTATTCCCTTAGCCACAAGTGCGGCATCACTCAATTGGGGGATCCACTTTGGATGGACAAAAGAAGTCACTTCTATAGAAGTTAATCCCGTATCAGAGAGCTGATCGATCCAATCCATTTTGCTTTGTGCAGGTATCATGACCTTTTCATTTTGCAGCCCGTCACGCGGGCCCACTTCCTTAATTGTCACTTTTTCAGGCCAATTCATCTTACCCCTCCGTCCTTTTATTCAATGACGGCCAAAATGTCGCCCTCATTTACGAAATCCCCCTCATTCACTTTAAGTTCTTTGATGGTGCCAGCTTCTTCGGCTGCAATGGGGATTTCCATTTTCATCGATTCCAAGATAATGATGTCCTGTCCGTCTGTTACACTTTGCCCCTCATTCGCTACGATTTTCCATACGCTTCCAGCCATACTTGCCTTTAATTCTGCCATTTTACATTCCTCCTGATCATTATGTTTTAAAATATGCGTTATACAGTCAATTTTTTAATATATTTCGTAATGAAATCCGTAGTCGTATCTCCTTGAGAAAAAGCTTCATGAGAAATTATTTCCATAAGCAAAGGAAGGTTTGTTTTTATTCCTTCTATTTTATAGTTTGCCAGCGCTTCTCTTAATCTCTTGATCGCTTTATCCCTTGAATCGCCGCTCACTACCAATTTGGCGATCATCGGATCATAAAAGTGGGATACGATGGAAGTTCCATGTACCGCCAATTCATGACGGATCCCTTCCCCTTCCGGAAGTTTCATGCTGGTGATTCTCCCCGGTGCTGGATAAAACGTTTTCGGATCTTCAGCGTATATGCGCACTTCAATGGAGTGTCCATCCTGTTTAATCTCACTTTGAGTGAATTCCAATTTATTGCCCGAGGCAATTTTAATTTGCTGTTCGACTAAATCCAGTCCCGTAATTTCTTCCGTGACAGGATGCTCAACCTGGAGACGTGTATTCATTTCCAGGAAATAAAAGTTTTTATCAACATCAACTAAAAATTCTAGGGTGCCCGCATTGCTATAACCGATGGATTTTACCGCTTTCACTGCAGCCATTCCCATCTTGTTTCTTGTTTCTTCGTCAAGGAAAGAAGAGGGAGCCTCTTCCACGACCTTCTGGTGGCGCCTTTGAACGGAGCATTCCCTTTCCCATAAGTAAACAGCGTTCCCAAAGGAATCCGCCAATACCTGAATTTCGATATGACGAGGCTTCTCAATCAGTTTTTCTATGAACATATCTCCATTGCCAAAAAACAATTGGGCACGTTTTTGATTCCCTTCGAAGGCCTTGGTCAGTTCATCTTCATTAGCAACGGCCTGCATGCCGATTCCCCCGCCGCCTGCTGCTGCTTTTAACATGACTGGATAGCCAATCTTTTCGGCAACGGCAGCCGCTTCTGCACTATCAATTAACGGACGTGAAAATCCAGGAACCAATGGGAGTCCCGCTTGTTCCATCTTTTTCCGTGCCTCGACTTTATTGCCCATCTGCTGGATGATTTCTGGTTTTGGGCCAATGAATATCAAGCCGGCTTCTTCGCATGAACGTGCGAAATCTGCATTTTCACTAAGAAATCCGTATCCAGGATGTATGGCTTCCACTCCCGTTTTCTTAGCTATTTCCAAAATCTTATTGACGTTTAAATAGCTTTCCTGTACTCTCGGACCACCCAATAAATATGCCTCATCCGCCAATCCCACAAATGGCGAATCCGCATCTGCTTCCGAATGGACGGCGACAGTAAGTATTCCCATCTTCCTGCATGTACGAATAATGCGTGATGCTATTTCTCCCCTGTTTGCGATAAGAATTTTTCGAATCATTTGATCCCCTCCTTATTTAGTGCGTTCCGATAGTAGATCAAGAGTTTGTTGCCGAAGCTTATACTTTTGGATTTTCCCGGATGCAGTCATGGGATAAGCATCGGTAAATTGAATGTAACGGGGAATTTTATGAAAAGATATTTTCCCTTTGCAATACTCTACCAATTCTTTCTCTGTAAGGGTTTCTCCCGCTTTCAGAATGATCCATGCCGCTACCTCTTCCCCATACTTCTGATCTGGAACGCCGAGTACCTGGACATCGACAATTGCAGGATGTTGATAGAGGAATTCTTCGATCTCGCGGGGATAAATATTTTCCCCTCCGCGAATGATCATATCTTTCAGCCGGCCGGTAATCTTGCAATAACCCCTTTCATCCATCACGGCCAAATCTCCCGTATGAAGCCAGCCTTCCCGGTCAATCGCCTGCTCAGTGGCCTCCGGGTTATTATAATATCCCTTCATGACATGGTATCCCCTCTG
>NZ_JBHVQU010000175.1:0-7716 GCF_042886655.1 Peribacillus sp. NPDC058002
CAGAAGAAGGATATATTCGAATTTCTGGAAGAAACAAAGACATAATCATACGTGGCGGTGAAAATATTCCAGTCGCTTATGTAGAAAATGTATTGTATGAACACCCGGATATTTCTAGCGCTCAGGTTATTGCAGTTCCAGATGCCCGTCTTCAGGAAAAAGCATGTGCATGTATCAGCATGAAAACGGGGAAGAGCCCGATCACGATGGATTCCATGCAGGAATTTCTCTCGCAAAAGGGTTTGGCCAAACAATATTGGCCTGAACTTCTTGAAATAATGGATGACTTTCCTCGTACGGCAAGCGGGAAAATCCAGAAATTCCGGCTCCGGGAAATGATAAATGAAAAGTTAGTCGACAAGATATAAGCAGTTTAAATAAATCCATATTGACTAAATGGTGAAAGTGGAGGGAAATACGATGAATAAAAGAATCGCATTTATTACCGGTGCCGGAAGCGGAATTGGCAGAGAGATTGCAAAAAAATTGGCTTCTCGCAATTTTAACATCATCGTGGCTGATATAAATCATAAAAATGCTGAGGAAACGGTTTCTTTAATCGAAAATTCGGGTTTTGAAGCCAGGGCGGTCCATTGTGATGTAACGAAATTAGAAAGTGTTAAAAAAGCCGTTGAAGAAACAGTGAATCATTATCATAAAATAGATATATTGGTTAATAATGCAGGCTGGGATAAGGTGGAACCTTTTTTAAAAAGCGATCCTAGCACTTGGAAAAGGATTATCGATATTAATTTACTTGGGCAGATCCATACTTGCAAGGAAATTTTACCTCTCATGATTGAAAATGGTTATGGAAAGGTAGTAAATATTGCATCTGATGCAGCTAGAGTAGGATCAAGTGGAGAGGCAGTTTATTCGGCTGCTAAGGGAGGGGTGATTGCCTTCACAAAAACGATAGCAAGAGAAATGGCACGTCACAAACTCAACATCAATTGTATTGCGCCAGGTCCTGCAGATACGCCCCTATTTCAAGAAATAGGCTCATACAATGAAGGTATAGCAGGTGCCTTGGAAAAAGCGATTCCATTTCGCCGGCTAGCTCAACCAGAGGACATTGCCAGTGCTGTTGCCTATTTCGTTTCGGAAGATGCAGGGTATATTACGGGGCAAACACTTTCCGTAAATGGTGGATTAACTATGGTCTAATCAATATAGTTGGGTGGTTATGCAAGATTGAAAGGCTAGTAAACTTAAAGCATTAGGTTGAAAACTTTTTCTAATACGTTTGACAATTGGATTTATCGTGTTAATATAAAGGCAAATGAAAATTAAATATACAATTTGTACCACTAGGGGTGCTTTATAGGTAAAAGTTGATTTTACCGCAGAAGCTGAGATTAGAGTATGACTTTAAGACCCTTAGAACCTGATCTGGTTTATACCAGCGTAGGGAAGTGGGGTCTGGAACGATACGTTTCTGTATTTTTTCAAGTACAACCACTTTCTTTACGTTTAAGAAAGTGGTTTTTTGTTTGCAAAAAAAGGGGTGATAAAAGTTTTTTTCTGTAAGATTCATTGAAAAATACTATTTGGAGGTAATGGACATGAAGTTTTCAGAGGAAATCCGTCGGGAAGTTGACCATATTTGGGAAGCTAGTTTTAATCACCCGTTTGTTGCAGGAATAGGAGATGGCACATTGCCATTGGAATGTTTTCGTTTTTATGTCATGCAAGATGCCTATTATTTATCTCATTTTGCCAGGGTTCAAGCTTTAGGGGCAGTCAAAGCTACAGATTTACATACAACAAGCAGGCTTGCCGGCCATGCACAAGGAACATATGAAGCGGAGTTGAAGCTTCATGAGAATTTTTCTGAGAGATTAGGCATCACAAAAGAAGAAAGGCAAAATTTCAAACCCGCCCCGACTGCTTATGCTTATACTTCCCATATGTATCGTGCAGCTTATTCGGGACATTTAGGTGATGTTATTGCAGCCATCTTGCCGTGTTACTGGCTGTATTATGAAATAGGTGAAAAGCTGCAAGGTAGCATACCCGAAGAGCCGATTTATCAAGAATGGATAGCGGCGTACGGAGGAGAGTGGTTCCGCACTTTGGTGGAAGAACAAATTGCGAGGCTTGATGAGATTGCTGAAAAAGTAACGGACGAAGATAAGGAGAGGATGAAAGAGCATTTTATCCTTAGCAGCCAATATGAATACTCATTTTGGGAAATGGCTTATCGTTTAGAGACATGGCCTGTGCACCAGGAAACACTGGAAGTATAAAGGAGAATGAAATAATGAAAAAAGGATTGAAATTAACGGATATATTAGTCACGATCGTGATTTCGGTAGCATTTGGAATCGTTTATATCCTTTGGGGTTCGATTTACTATTCTGTTAAACCATTAGGATTACATCTGGATCAACTTATTTATGGAATGTGGTTTATAGCTGGTCCCGTCGCCTTTTTAATTTTACGGAAACCGGGTGTGGCACTTTTGGCGGAGATTGCTGCAGCTTCCGGGGAATTCTTTCTAGGTTCTCCTTGGGGGCTGACCGTACTGTTATATGGGGTGGTCCAAGGTTTGTTCGCGGAACTGGTGTTCATGGGGTTCAAATATAAAAAATTCAATATGTCGGTGGCCGTTTTAGCTGCGGTAGCTTCCTGCCTTGCATCCGTACTAATGGATTTTGCATACGGGGAAATTGGTGCGCTTTCTACTTGGAATCTATCTTTATTCATGATAGCGAGGTTTGTGGGTTCCATTTTCTTTGCAGGTGTGACTGCCTATTATCTAGTTAAAGTCTTGGAAGCGACTGGAGTAACTAATCTTGTTCGTCCGGTTTCAAATAAAGATTATGCAGAACTGGATCAAAATTAGGTTGAGGGCCATGGAACCAATCATTTCAGTTGAGAAGTTAAGAATGAAATATCCCGGTGATGAATCTTTGGTTTTCAAGGACCTATCCTTATCGTTAGATATAGGAGAAAAGGTACTATTGTTGGGACCATCAGGATGTGGTAAGTCCACTCTTTTGCAAGTGTTAAGCGGATTGATTCCGAATTCCATCGAAGTCCCGATGAAAGTTGAAGAAATGAAATGCCCTTCTTCATGGGGGTATGTTTTTCAAGACCCTGATAGTCAGTTTTGCATGCCATTTGCCGATGAGGAAATCGCCTTCGTCCTTGAGAATCTTTCCGTCCCTAAAGGTGAAATGAAAGGGAAAATCCAATATCATCTCCGTAAAGTAGGATTGAACCTAGGCCATACAAGTATAGAAACATTATCAGGCGGGATGAAACAGCGTCTGGCAATCGCTTCAGTATTGGCCCTTGAACCAGAAGTGATATTTTTGGATGAACCAACCGCCATGCTTGATCCGGAAGGAACAAAAGAAATCTGGGACTTGTTGAAGGAAGTTGGTCGAGACAAAACGGTTATAATCGTCGAGCATAAAATTGACCATGTTTTAGAATTCATCGATCGAATCGTGCTTTTTAATGATGACGGTCAAATCATGGCTGATGGTCCAAGAGACACCATTCTTTCACAATATAAAAATGAAATGAAAGAATATGGAATATGGTTTCCAGGTGTTTGGGATGAATATGTAAATCAGCATGCACCCATTCGTGAACACCAATTTACAGATGATTCACTCCTTATGCATGTGCAAGGATTTAGCGGTTTTCGGAATAAAGAGGAAAAAATCAAGATTGAAGAGCTGAAGGTTCATTCAGGGGAATGGATTGTAATCAGGGGAGAAAATGGCGCGGGAAAGAGCACACTTTTGCAAGCACTGATGCAGTTCATAAAAACGGATGGTAAGTATGAATTAATGGGGACCCCCATTAAAAGGGTGAAAAATCCAACAAATCATATGACGTTTGTCTTTCAGAATCCTGAGTTTCAGTTCGTTGCAAATACTGTATATGAAGAGATTGCCTATTCATTGCGGATTGACAAACGGCCTCAACAAGAAATAGATGAGAGGGTCCGCACATTGCTTAAAGTGTTCGGCCTTATGGCACATCGGGATAAACATCCGTTTCAATTATCAATGGGTCAAAAGCGTCGCCTAAGCGTAGCTGCTTCAATTGTAATAGATAAAAAAATCATTCTCCTGGATGAGCCGACCTTTGGCCAAGATTCGAAAAATACCTTTGCATTACTGGAATGGTTTGAGGAATATCGAAGGCGCGGAATAACAGTGATCATGGTAACTCATGACGATCATATTTCAAAAAACTTTGCTACCAGGATCTGGATGGTTAAGGACGGAAACGTAATAAGTGATGAAAACATTGCGCAGGCCGGATTTTTGGAGACTGAAGTTTTATCACTTTAAAAGGAGTGTCATGTAGATGAATGTTTCAAATACAGAAACATGGCTCCATAGAATTAATCCAAGCGTTAAACTTGGTGTACTGATTGTGTTATGCATCGTGGCGTTATTCATTCATGACCTGAATTATATGATGAATATCACCATTGGCGTATTACTTTTATTTTTGTTTTTTACCGGGCATTCGATAAAACGAATCTTACTTTTATCGATTCCCTTTTGTTTCATTTTTATATCCACCTCTTCCGCAATGATATTATTCGGACAAGGTAAGACGCTTTGGTTCGAGTGGGGCCTAATATCGATAACGGAAGAAAGTTTCATGAGGGGAATACTTGTGGGCTTTCGAGCTTTGTTCTTTGCGGCCCTTGGATTAACTTTTTCCTTAACGACAAGGCCAGTGAACTTGTTTTATTCGTTAATGCAGCAAGTGAAGCTTAAACCGAAATATGCCTATAGTTTCATGGCGGCATTAAGGCTGATTCCCATCATGATGGAGGAGTTCCAAACGATACGAAACGCGATGAAGGTACGCGGTTTCGAAAGGGGAAAAGGGATAAGATCTGTATATTTTAAGATGAAAGCCTATTCCATCCCGTTGTTATCCGGAAGCATCAGACGTGCTCACCGAATCGCGGTTGCGATGGAGGCAAAGCGATTTACAGACACTCGGAATCGAACATACTATTATGAATTTGGGTTTTCAAAAAAGGATCATGGTTTCATTTTGTATTTTATCATCCTGCTGTTGGCCGGCTTTTATCTATCGATTCAATACCCGTTAGTATCTATTTGATTTTATGAGATGGTAATTTTACTAGTTAGGGGTTCTTAGTATGAATGCACATGAATTGCATATTATTTCTACTGGGAAACAGCCAATTGAAAAGTTTGTCGAGATCGCTTCAAACATTCAGGAACATGTTGATTTCTTTTATCTAAGGGAAAAGCAAATGAGTGCATCGGAACTCTATCGAGCAGTGACCCTATTACATGATAATAAGATTCCGCTTTCTAAGATCGTCATTAATGACCGGATGGATGTAGCCTGGGTACACAAAGTATTTGGTGTGCAATTGGCTTTTCATAGTTTAGATGCGGGAGTCGTAAAAGGAGCTTTTCCAGGGATGAATATTGGCTGTTCGATCCATTCCATGGATGAAGCGAAAGCCGCATTCAGCAAAGGAGCCAATTACGCGATTTATGGACATGTTTTTGAAACGGATTCAAAAATCGGACTTCCTCCTAAGGGAGTTAAGGAGCTTAATGCAATCACAAGAAATGTCAATCTTCCGATAATTGCGATAGGCGGAATAACACCTTTCAATTGCCAAGTCGTACTGGATGCGGGGGCACGCGGAATTGCCGTCATGTCAGGTGTGCTTGAAGCTGAAAATCCGATTAAAGCCGTTAAAGAATATTCGAGGTCTTTGGGAAAGGAGACATAAGATGAATTCCATATATGATGCAATCATTGTTGGGGGAGGAGTAATAGGTGGATCCATTGCTTTTCAATTAGCCAAACGAGGCAAAAAGGTCCTTTTATTGGAAAAAGATAGACTCGCCAGTAAAGCATCCAGTGCTGCAGCCGGGATGTTAGGGGCACAATCCGAGTTGGATGCTGATAACCCGCTTTTTACATTGGCAAGCCGAAGCAGAGGGATGTTTCCTGCACTGGCGGAAGAATTAAAAGACATAAGTGGAATAGACATCGAATTAGTGAACAAGGGCATGTTTAAGGTGGCGCTAACGAATGATCAGGTAGCCGATTTGAAGAACATGATCAGAGTCCAGCAAGATGCGGGACTTGAGGCTGAATGGCTATCGACTGCCGAAATGAGGAAAACGGAACCGCTTCTATCGGATGAGATTAAGGGGGCCATGTTCATTCCGAAGGATGGACAAGTTTCTGCCACTAGGCTATCGCTCGCTTTTACTGAATCTGCAGCTGCCCTTGGTGTAGACATAAAGGAATTCGTTCATGTCTCCGGTTTAGTTACGGAAAACGGATGTGTGACGGGAGTGGTCACGAACATAGGTGGATTTTCAAGTGAAAATGTCATCGTGGCAGGTGGGGCTTGGAGTGCTTTTCTCCTTGAAAAATCAGGGATGGGACTTGACAGTTATCCAGTAAAGGGTGAGTGCTTTTCCGTCCGGACCGATCGTCCATTGCTTGAAAAGACAATCTTCTCACATGGCTGTTATCTTGTACCAAAAATTGGCGGAAGGATCATTGTCGGGGCAACGGTTAAAGCGAACACTTTCGATCAAAAGGTAAGTCTTGACGGGATTTCTACGTTAATAGAAAAGGCAACGCAATTGCTTCCGGCGATTAAAGGAACCGAATTGGAAAAGACATGGGCAGGGATACGCCCCCAAACTGGGGACGGCTTGCCGTACTTTGGTGAACATCCAGGATGCAAAGGACTTTTCATTGCAACGGGGCACTACAGGAATGGCATTCTGCTTTCTCCAATTACAGGTGTACTTATTGCTGATCTTTTAGAAAGGAAGACAAATGCCGAATGGTCCGCTTTTCGATTGGATCGTTCGGTACAGACTCTTTTTTCATAATGGAGGTGGATGAATTGGAATTGATTATTAACGGGGAAAAAATAAGGATTCCTGCTGATGAATCAACAGTTTCAGGGCTTTTGCAACACTTTGATTTACATCAAAAAGTGGTGATCGTTGAATTGAATGATGAAATATTGGCAAAAGAAAGTCTAAGTGAAACACTTTTGTCAAATGGAGACAAGGTAGAGATTGTACATTTTGTAGGAGGCGGATGATATGTTAAAGATAGGTTCTTATGAATTTTCTTCAAGATTGTTACTAGGTACAGGAAAGTATCCAAACTTCGATGTTCAAAAGCAATCAGTGGAGGTTTCGGAGACGGAAATATTAACATTTGCGGTCCGGAGAATGAATATTTTTGAAGCCAGTCAGCCCAATTTTTTAGAAAAGCTTGATTTAAAAAAATACACACTCCTTCCCAATACAGCAGGAGCTAAAACTGCCAAAGAGGCAGTGCGCATAGCCCATCTTGCAAAGGCATCTGGCTTATGTGACATGATTAAGGTAGAAGTCATTGGCTGTCAAAAAACACTGTTGCCTGATCCGATTGAAACCTTAAAAGCTGCTGAAGAATTAGTGAAGCTGGGATTCACCGTATTACCCTATACTTCTGATGACGTGTTGCTCGCTAAGCGCCTGGAAGAAGTGGGGTGCCATGCAATCATGCCTGGCGCTTCACCAATTGGCTCTGGTCAAGGCATTATAAACCCACTGAACTTACGATTCATCATGGAACAATCTGAGGTACCTGTAATTGTCGATGCAGGGATTGGAACGCCCTCCGATGCGGCAATCGCCATGGAATTAGGGGCGGATGGCGTATTGC
>NZ_JBHVQU010000176.1:0-7693 GCF_042886655.1 Peribacillus sp. NPDC058002
AAATGAACATATGGGAATGACGGCCGAACGCTTAACGCAAATTTACGGTATCTCCTTTATCTATCAATGGTTTTGCTGCCTTTACGACTGTATCCTTCGTACTTCCTGCATCCGATATGAGGACATCACTTTTTAAATCCATATCGGCCAATTGAGCTAAAATCTTCACGGTTTCATTGACAGGCACAGCAAGTAGAATCAAATCAGCTTCACGTGCTCCCGCTTCCAAAGATGATACAGACTCATCAATGATCCCCAATAGCGTCGATAGTTGAACATTCTTTTCACTTAGGTCCGTACCAACAATCACGGCTTCAGGATGTGCATGGCGTACAGCCATGGCCAGTGATCCGCCAATTAGACCTAAACCTATTACAAAAACCTTACCCTTCACTCTTCTCTCCCCCGCATCTTTTATGCTCCTCTAGGTTTGATGAAACGTTAAAGCAGCGAATCAGAAGGTGCCTCAGCTTCATTCAAAAAAGTTTTAATAGCATTAATCATTCCTTCATTTTCTTCAGTGGAGCCAATCGTTACCCTCAGGCTGTTAGGAAAACCGAAAGATTTCCCCGACCTTGCGATGTACCCGCGTTCAAGCAAATATTGAAACACCACGTCGGCATCCTGTTTAAAATGGATAAAGATGAAATTACCTTGTGACGGGTAATAAGCTAAATTTTCCTTATTGCAAAATTCATAGTACCGCTTGAGCCCTTTTTGATTTTCTTCCTTGCATTTTTCAATGAAGGCTTGATCTTCCAATGCGACGATAGCAATATTCTGTGCAAATGTGTTCACATTGAATGGTTCCCGGGATGGATCTAGTTTCTGAATAATATCTTCATCCGCCAAACCATACCCTACCCTAAAACTGGCAAGTCCATAAATTTTTGAGAATGTCCGGAGTATGATCAAATTTTTATATTTATTAATCCATTGATTCGTTCTCGGGTAATCCTCAGCTGTTGCATATTCACAATAAGCTTCATCTAAAACGATAAGAACATCTTCCGGCACTTTTTCGATGAACGATACTAAGTCCTGTTCCGAAATGTATTTACCAGTTGGATTATTTGGTGTACAAAGCCAGACTACAGCTGTTTTTTCATCTATTACTTTAAGCATTCCTTCTAGATCATGAGCACCATCAATATGGGGAACTTCCCTGATTTCCGCACCTTCTAACGTGGCATTATGGCGATACTGCGAAAAAGTGCCTGTTGCCATGACCGTATTCTTTCCTGCTCCCAATAGACTTCTGGAGATGATTTGAATGTTCTCATCAGATCCATTTCCAAAAATAAGCTGAGTTTCTTTCACACCTGTATGTTTTGCAACAGCTTCCCTAAGCATCGTGGCATATCCATCCGGATAGATGGCAAACGAATGGGTTGAATTCCTAACGGATTCCTTGACCTTTTCCGAACAGCCAAAAGGATTTTCATTTGAAGCTAATTTCGTGATTTTTTCCAACCCGTATAATTTTTTCACTTCATCAGTGGATTTTCCCGGTTGATAAGACTTCAAGGAAAGGACCGCTTCATTCCATTTCATGTCAATCACCTCTATATATATTTTATCACTTTAAAGTAACAAAGTACGAAAGTAGTATATCATATTCATAGATTTAAAATCATCTTATATCTGCTTTGTCAAATCTGGCCGTAATACCGTAGCCCCTGCCTGGTATACATGATGTATTTCTTTTTGAGATTTCGTCGTATTTACGTGGATCATGACCCGGATGCAAAATGGCAGGGAGTTGGTCACCGGTATTTCTTTCATGCATGTAACCGGTACATAAGTCCAGCCTTCGAATTTCCTCAAGGCTTTGGCGGGGAAGACAGAACGAATCTCTTCCGTCGCAGAAAAAAATACAGAAGCTACCATATCAGGATCAATCTGGTTGACCAGAATGATCTCCGCCATCAACTTTTCGACAGCTGAAATCACTTCCATCTCTGTGTCTCTCTCTACTGTAGTGGCACCCCTTATTCCTCTTATCACACATAGTCCCCCCTTCTTTAGAACTCTATATCATATCCGCCATTTCCTCTATCAGCTCAGAGTCGGCTATATCCATTAATAGCGGTGACCCCACTTCGTTTAGCAGAACAAAGGTAGCTGAATCATTGACCGATTTTTTGTCTGTTTTCATTAAATCAAGTAGCATTGCATGTTCAAGTCGGGTTGGAATGATTATTTGATAACCTAAAGAAGAAACCCAGCCAATAAACTCATCTAGTTTAAAATCGAGATCCACTTTTTTTCTGCTTAATCTAAGAGCATATACCATCCCGATTAAAATTGATTCACCATGCGTAAAGTTTCCGTATCCCATTGAACTTTCCACTGCATGTCCAAGCGTATGACCAAAATTCAAAAAGGCACGAATGCCGTTTTCCCTCTCATCCTCTTCGACAATTTTAGCTTTAATGCCAATTCCTTTTGTAATCATTGTCAGGAACTGCTCATCCGTTAGATCATTCAAATCAACAATATTCGACTTTAACCATAGATAAAACTCATTATCTGCTATCAAGGAATGTTTAATGACTTCCGCAAAACCTGACCTTAATTCTTTAAGAGGCAAAGTTTTAAGAAACTCAAGATCATAAATGACCGCTTCAGGCTGATGAAAGGCCCCAATCATATTTTTCCCCAGCGGGTGATTGATGGCAACCTTGCCGCCCACTGCACTATCATGGGCGAGCAAAGTGGTCGGAACCTGTATAAATGGAATCCCTCTCATAAAAGTGGCCGCAACGAATCCAGCCAAGTCACCGACTGCACCACCGCCAAGGGCGATAATCAATGACTTGCGATTAATCTGATGGGATAAGCAGAAGCTTTGGCATTCATAAAACACATCGAAAGTTTTAGCATGCTCCCCTTCTGGCACTACATGATGCAGGACCGGTTTTCCCGTCTTGATCAGAGCGTTTTTTACAGTTTCCAAATGAAGTGCCGCCACTTTCTCATCAGTTATGATCAGAATCTTGTTTAGATGATTTAATTCGTGTGTTATTAATTCTGGCAATTCATTTATTGCCCTCTTGCCAATTAAAACCGGATATTGCTTGGAAGCCGTTTTTATTTGGATGGATTCCATGATTTAAAACCCCTTTACTTCTTCCCGATATGATTTCATGTATGCTGCTAATTGCTCATACCGATCTGAAGGGAATTGATCAATGATGGCAGCCGCCAGCTCCCATGCCACTACCGCTTCAGCAACTACCGCTGCAGCAGGAACCGCACAACTATCGGAACGTTCGACACTTGCTTCAAACACTTCCTTCGTATCGATATCAACACTTTTCAAAGGTTTATATAAAGTCGGGATCGGCTTCATCACACCGCGTACAACTATCGGCATTCCAGTTGTCATACCGCCTTCAAAACCGCCAAGGCGATTGGTTTTCCGGTAATAACCCTGATCTTCGTCCCATGCGATTTCATCATGGACCTCACTGCCGAATAGATGGGCCGCTTCAAATCCAAGACCTATTTCCACACCTTTAAAAGCATTGATGCTCATTATCGCTGCGGCTAGTTTTGCATCAAGCTTACGGTCATAATGCACATAACTTCCCACACCTACAGGCATTCCTTCTACAATGACTTCAACGATTCCGCCGATGGAATCTCCTTTTTGTTTAGCTTCATCAATTGCATCCTTCATCTGTTGCTCTACGTTTTTGTCAAAACATCTAACAGAAGATTCTTCCGTTACTTGTTGCAATTGCTGAATCGTTTCGTATTTTGGCAGTTCTGCCTTCACTCCGCCAATTTCCAAAACATGCGATGCCACTTCTATCCCCAATAAAGACAATAGCTTTTTAGCGACAGCACCTGCAGCCACCCTAACTGTCGTTTCACGGGCTGAAGAGCGTTCCAGAACATTTCTCAAATCGCGGTGCCCATATTTAATCCCGCCGTTCAAGTCGGCATGACCAGGACGAGGCCGGGTGATTTTACGTTTAATTTCTTCAGCTTCCTCTTCAGAAAGCCCTTCACTTCCCATAATCTTTGTCCAATGCTTCCAGTCATCGTTCTCAACCACCAAAGCAACCGGTGAACCGAGTGTGTAGCCATGTCTGATTCCCGAAGAAATGAATGCCTGATCTTTCTCGATCTGCATCCTTCTTCCACGTCCATGCCCTTTTTGCCGGCGCCCTAACTCTTGATTAATATCCTCATTCGATATCGGCATTCCTGCCGGTAACCCTTCAATGATAGTAGTCAGTTGCGGACCATGTGATTCTCCCGCTGTTAAATATCTCATCTTCCAGCCCCCTTTTAGCACTTTAAAGTGTATATGTATCAATATACCACAATTTTATGAAATATGGGTATATGTAAAACGTAAAAACCATATTGTTTGAATTTAATCACTTTTCTCTCTATTTTACAAGTACTTAAACATTTTCGATATAGTTTAATCTTTCAAATTTGAGTTCTACTGGATTTGCCTTTTCACGACAAACGAAAAGGGACTGAATGCTTATGTACAGAATCAGTCCCTTTTTATCCAAAGTATTTACTTTTTCTTATAAAAAAATGTGTCGACCGTTTCAAATTGATATTTTCCTGGGGTGAATATTTGCTCTGTACTTCCTACAAAAAAGACCCCGCCACTTTTTAGTGATGCACTGAATTTTTCATATAATAAATTTTTGGCTTCTTCAGTGAAATAAATTAAAACATTGCGGCAAACGATTAAATCGAACTCCCGTTCGAACCGATCAGCGAGAAGGTTTTGCTTTTTAAATGTCACACTTCTCTTGATTTCATCATCGACACGATAAAACTCATCCCTTTTTTCAAAGTATTTCCTTTTGATTTCTTCAGGTACTTCATTTAAGGAACGTTCAGGATACAACCCCAATTTCGCTCGCGCCAATACATTTTCATCCAGATCCGTCGCCAATATCTCTATCTGGCTAAGCGGAACCAGATTGGATAATATCATTGCAATCGTATATGGTTCCTCGCCAGTTGAACAGGCTGCACTCCAAATTTTCAACTTTTTTTTGCTTGCTAATAATCCAGGAAGGATTTTACGCTCCAACACTTCCCACCTTTTCGCATTTCTATAAAATTCGGAAACATTGATTGTCATTCTATCCAAAAACTCATTTAAAACTCCGGAATTGGTTTGAATGTCTTTATAGTATTCACGAAATGAATGATATCCTCTTTTTTCATATAGAGTTGTTAGCCGCCTTTTCATTTGCCCTTCCTTATATAATGCCAAATCAATGCCTGTCAACATTTTGATATTACGAATAAATTCTTCATATTCTTGAGGCATTCCTACGACTCCCCTGCACATAATTATTTTAAGTGGTCCTTCCCTTTATATATCGGAGAGTGCCATATTTTCTTTAAACTAAAATAATTCCTCACCTTGCCGGGAAACTAAAAAAGCCATACAAAAAAAGCGGGTTCCATCGCATAATGACGATGGAACCCGCTTTTTATAGAGTGATCGTATTAATTAATAAACCCACTCGCTTACAAGTTTAGAATACTCAACAATTTCTTCTTCTTTGAAGAATAAACCGATTTCACGTACAGCGCTTTCAGCTGAATCAGATCCGTGAATGATGTTTTTGCCGACAGTTACTGCAAAGTCGCCACGAATTGTTGCTGCTGCTGCATCTTTAGGATTAGTCGCACCCATCATTTGACGTGCAGTAGCGATTACGTTTTCACCTTCCCAAACCATTGCGAAGACAGGACCTGAAGTAATGAAGTCCACTAATTCGCCAAAGAAAGGACGTTCTTTGTGCTCGCCATAATGCTGCTCGGCCAATTCTTGAGAAATCACCATTAATTTTGCTCCTGCAAGAAGGAAGCCTTTCTTTTCAAAACGGGAAACGATTTCACCGATTAGATTGCGTTGAACGCCGTCAGGCTTAACCATTAAAAATGTTCTTTCCATGAATGTCACTCCTAATATGTATCATTGTATTTTGTCTATATAAGGCAATACTTTTAGAATATTACCATTGTTTGCTGAGTTTCGCAACTCCCATTATCAAAACTTTCTTTTTCCGATATTTTTCGCGATGTCCGATAACGTTTTTCTAGCTTTAATGGCAGGAAGGCCTTTCAATTCAGTAAAAGCCTTTTCTAAATACATATCACTGATCCTCGCCGCCTGTTCAATGGCACCGGAAGTTTTTATCGCATTGATTATATGGAACATTTCGTCTTTTGGCGTATCTTCCCGAACTGTTTCGATAAGCTTTTTTAACTTTGGATCTTCCATAGCAATCAAAACGGGCAAAGTGATATTACCTTGAATCAAATCACTGCCGGCTGGTTTCCCAAGCTCTTCTTCCGAAGCCGTAAAGTCCAATATATCATCGGTGATTTGATAGGACATACCGACATAATATCCGAATTTAAATAACTTTTGATGAACCCTTTCTTCAACACCTGCTGAAATGGCTCCCAACTGGCAGCTGGATGCTATGAGCAATGCCGTTTTCCGTTTGATCCTTCTAAAGTATATCCGCCAATTCTGTTCGAAATTGTACTTATCTTTTATTTGTTCAATTTCCCCTAGACATAGTTCAACCATAGTATCAGCGAGAATTTGATGCGCAAGCGGAGACTCGATAACCGCCATCATTTCCAGTGCACGAGCAAAAATGAAGTCGCCTGTGTACATGGCGACACGATTATCCCATTTTGACTTAATGGTAGCCGATCCCCTGCGTAAATCCGCATCATCCACAACATCATCATGTACAAGCGAGGCGGTATGGATGAGTTCCAAAGTCGCTGCGACATGTTTTACGACATGAATATCATAGTTGCCAAACTTCGCACCCAATAGGACGAATACCGGACGGATCCGTTTTCCACCGGATTGCAGTAAATGCAGGGAAGCTTCCCTTAAAACCGTGGAATCCGCTTCAATTGCGGCTTCCAGCTCTTTTTCTATTAATTGCAAATCTGCATTCAAAAATGAATACATCATTTTAAATTTCATACATTCCACCCAGCTTTGTCCATTGCTATTCTGCTTATTTTGAAGGCTTGTACCCGAAATGTGTTGCTGCTACCCCACCGAAATGGGCCTTATAACTGACATTTTCCATTCCTGCCTGCTTAAACATGTTTTCAAGCTTTTTCATGCCTGGGAAATCCCGGGCTGATTCCTGCAGCCATGAGTATTCACTATAGCTTTTTGCGAATAATTTGCCGAACATGGGCATAATGAAACGGAAATAAAAATAATAGCCCTGTTTAAAGCCTAGCATCGTTGGCTGTGATGTATCCAGGCAAACGACCATTCCACCCGGCTTGGCTACACGGTTTAACTCTTTAAGCACTTTCATGTAATCAGGGACATTCCGCAGCCCGAAACCGATCGTGACATAGTCAAAGCTATTATCCTCAAAAGGAAGCTCCATTGCATTCCCATGCATTAGGGAGACTTGATCTAGATTGAGTTCATTCACCTTTTGTTCGCCGATTTTCAGCATGTTCTTACTAAAATCCAGACCAACAACCTTTCCTTCTGGTCCTACTTCATTAGCAAGGGCAATGGTCCAGTCCGCTGTTCCACAGCATACATCCAGTGCATGGGCGCCTTTTGGGAACTTCATGATGGCCATTGAAGCCTTACGCCATTAAAGATGCTGTTTAAAGCTGATGATGTAATTCATCTTGT
>NZ_JBHVQU010000177.1:0-7572 GCF_042886655.1 Peribacillus sp. NPDC058002
CATGCAAACATTACAGCACCTATCGAAACATATTGCCTATCTGACGCCTGTTCAGGAAACCGATCGCCCGGTACTTGCCGCCGTTACGGGAAACAAGAAAACGCTCATCATCGATGCCGGTAACTCTGTCCGGCATGCACAGCTCTTTAAGGACGAATTGCTTCGGCATGATATAAGCGGGAATTTCCTCGTTCTAACCCATTCACACTGGGACCATGTATTCGGGCTGGAGAATATCAAGATTCCGGTGATTTGTCAGGAAAAAACATACACGAACATGAAAGATATGCAGCAGCTTTCATGGGAAGACCAAGCCCTTGATCAACGGGTCGAAGAAGGGACGGAGATTCCCTTCTGCGCAGATGCAATCAAATTGGAACATGGGACGAATAGAGAGATTACCTTCCCGCTGCCTGATATCATCTTTGAAAAAACGATGACGATCGATCTCGGCAATATAACCTGTATCATTGAACATGTTGGCGGCGACCATGCCAAAGATTCCTGCATCATTTATGTACAAGAAGAAAAAACACTATTTCTGGGAGATTGCCTTTATGCCAATCTTTATGCTGAAAAGTGGAATTATACGGCTGAACAGGCTTCGCTTCTCATTAAGAAAATTGAAGCCTATGATGCCGAAACCTATATCCTCTCCCATCATGCTCGGCCTTGCTCGAGACAGGAGATGGAGGCGGAGTTAAAGCTAATGAAAGAATGTGCCAGAACCGTGGTCAAGCATCGGGGAAACCGAGATTTAATGGAGCAGGAATTGGCTAAAGTATTAAAGCGGGATTTAACCGAGGACGAGCTCGAAACGGTTAGATTTTTCGTGAATGGCTATGTTGAGTGATGTAAGGAATAAAAAACACAACAAGGTAAACACTTTAATAAAGGTTTGGGTGGGGTATGGGTTCGGTATTATGGGGCTCATACCCTTTAATTTGCCCTTACAAAAAATCGATAATAATCATTAACAGTACTGTAACAATAAGAATGGATAGGAAACCTGAGATAATTGTCCCTGCCTTTGCTCCTCTATCATCGGGATGAATATGACCAATGATAAAGGAGGGGATGAAAAATATATAGCCGAATAGAACATTGTATAATGAATGCCTGAATCTCCATTTGACAAGAAGCTATGTCCGATAGTAATAAAATACTATCTCCAAAACAAGGCTTATCACCAATTTGAAAGGTAAACAATACTCCGATTAAACATAGCGCAAAAGAAAGTGAACCAAAACCGATATCCTTTGTTTTCCGAACTTCATTAGTTGGCATGCCATTTTCTCCTTGTAGTATCATAACTCATAAAAACTGCACCTCCAATTGTTAGATGTTGGCTAACGATTAGGGTGCAGTTCAAATTAATTATGAGCTTTTTCCAAGGCTAGCTTTATCCCGAAACCGATCAAGACCGTCCCGGTTATACCCTCGAAAATCGCTTGGGTTCTAGGCTTTTTCATAAAAGCACTGATCTGGTTCAACAGATAGATATAAAAAACAAACCACAACGCAGTTAACACGGTATACGTTATGCCCATGATCAGGAACGGTAAAAACGTATCATTTCCCGGATTCACGAACTGAGGCAGAAACGTTAAAAAGAAGACAGCCACTTTAGGGTTCAGCAGGTTGGTAAGGAACCCTTGCTTAAAGCAGGACTGGTTTTCGTACTTACTTTTGACGGGCGTTTCCGCTGCTGCGGCCACTTGCTTATTCCTTAATCCCCATAGGGTCTTGAAGCCTAGATATACCAAGTAAACGGCACCGACATATTTGAAGATGGAAAATAGTAAAGCGGATTTCACAATGATTGCTGAAAGTCCGAACACGGCAGCTGATGTATGGATAAGCAGGGCACAGCATGTGCCGAACATCGTTTTAAAACCTCCCGACGTCCCCACGGTAACGGTATTCCTTGTGGCTATTGCTGTATCTGGACCAGGTAAGATGATGAGAAGGATGCACATGATGATGAACAAATAAAAGTTTTCCATATTCGGACCTCCACTCTTAGTGATGAATTCTGAAAATTATAACATAGATGTACTTGGTTTAGGGGAAAAATTTGATGGTCATGATTATCCCAGGATAATGGATGAGAGGGGAAAGCGGCTTGAAATAAATACGGTGTTTAATGAAACAAAAAACAAGCCAGATCATTTATTGATCTGGCTGTTTTTTTTGAAAAATTTTGTTAAGGTAACTTTTTCAACACAGCACGTACCGGACTTCCATCTGCTTCAACTAATGGAAGAGGGAGGGCAGCCAACTCATAATTACCCGTTCCTATACCGTCTAGTACAAGACCTTCCAAAATGTGAATTCCATGACCGGCAAGTTCATGATGTGCAGATAGTTCTTTACTATCCAAAGGATCTACTGATGGTAAATCAAGGCCAATAAGACGAACGCCGCGTTCTGAAAGATATGCCGCTAATTCTGGTTGGATATGAGGAATGGTTTGTGGAAACACACTCCGATTCTTCCAAGCGTCCGTCCGAATTAATAGACGGGTGACGCCTTGCAGGTCTATACTGGATAATTCATTGACACCGATGCTTGTTTTGTTAGGTAAATGGATAACCCGGGCACTTCCCATATATAAATCGAGATCCAAATCAATTACTCTTTTTCCATCGTCATCAAAATGAAAAGGAGCATCAATATGGGTACCGGTGTGGATACTCATATTGATTTGACCTACATTGACAGATCCACTTTCTTCTTTACTCCAATTGACTTTGTATGAAAAAGGTGTATCTCCAGGCCAAACTGCAACGTTTTCATCCAGACGTTGTGAAATATCAATCCATGTCCCCATGTACCTTACCTCCATCTCTTCTGGCTGTATCTTGAATATCCTATAGCTTCGTTCTTAGACTCCATAGTTCCGGGAAGAAGTGTTGATCGAGCGCTCTTTTTAAATACGTTACACCTGATGATCCGCCAGTACCTTGTTTATTACCAATAATTCTTTCCACTGTGGTCATATGATTAAAACGCCATAATTGCTGTTGATGGCCAATGTCCACTAACTTCTCGCCCAGCTCATATAAGTCCCAATATTGCTCAACATCGCGGTAAACTGTCAGCCACGCCTCTTCTACACTGGCATTTGGTTCATATCTTTGTGACCAATCCCTGCTGGTGGCTTCTTGATCAATAGGTAATCCGCGCGCCACAAGTGCATTGATCGCCGCGTCATAAATACTTGGTTCATGAAGGGCCTGCTGCATTTGTTCGTATAAATCTGTTTGGTGCTGATAGACTGATAGCGTATGGACATTTTTGTTCCCTAATGCAAATTCAATCAAACGATTCTGATAAGATTGGAATCCGGAAGATTGTCCCAGTTTATCCCTGAACTCCATGTATTCAGCCGGCGTCAAAGTTGAAAGGACATTCCAGGACTGGATCAATTGCTGCTGGATCCTCGAAACGCGCGAAAGCATTTTAAACGAAGGTTCCAACTTGTTTTGACGGATGGACTCAGTTGCTGCTGTCAACTCATGCAATATGAGCTTCATCCATAGCTCACTCGCTTGATGGATAATGATGAATAGCATTTCATCATGATGATCGGAACATCTATGTTGACTAGTTAAAATCTTATCAAGATGGAGATAATCTCCGTAAGACATCGCTTTTTGAAAATCGGTTTGAATTTCTTTCTCTAGACCAGTTATTGTTTGTTCATTGTTATCCATATTCTTCATTCCGCAATCTCCTCACTTTTCCAAATGCAAAACTATTTATTCCGTCATTCTATTCTATCTTCTTTTTCAGAGGTTCTTCCATTACATTATGGTTAATATTTCTTCTTTTTGAAACAAAATAAGCAACAGTTAAAAATAGTAACCAAGGTATCCCGAATTGAAGCATGATCTTGAAATCTGTAAACCATGTTGTAATTATTAAGCTGAATAGAAGAACGGCGCCCAGTATCGTTAAATAGGGAAAACCGATCATCCTTACCGGTAATTTGCGTCCGCCGGTTTTCTCCCATTTAACCCTGAAAAACAAATGGGAAATGAAGATCATGAGCCATGTGAACATGGCACCGAACATGGAGATCCCCATCATGAATGCATAGGATGAACCAGGAAGTAACGCATGAACGCCTGCCGCAATGAAAATCCCTGTTGTAGAGACAGCAAGTGCTTTTCCCGGAACGCCCCTTTTGTTTAGCTTTCCTAAAAAGCTAGGTGCATGTTTTCCGCGAGCCAATGAAAACATCATACGTGTTGAAGCATAGAGCTGGGCATTCATGGCAGATACGGCAGCCGTTAAAATAATAAAGTTCATGATCCCGGATGCACCAGGAATGTTCAAGATTTCCATTACTTTGACGAATGGACTTTCCTCGATCCCGGCCGTTTTCCACGGTACGATCATCAACATGATGCCGATTGTCAGCACATAGAAGGTGGATAAACGGAACACGGTCGCTTTTAAGGCTTTTGGAACCGCTGCATCCGGATCTTTTGCTTCTCCTGATGTAACCGCTATCATTTCGGTTCCAAGAAAGCTGAATAAAGAAATAAATACGGCTACCCACATTCCCCACCCGCCAAATGGGAAAAAACCGCCTTCATTTACAAAGTTCTCAGGTCCTATATGCGGCTGATCGGAAGAACCGAATAGTACATACGATCCAAGAAGGATAAAACCAACAATGGCACTTATTTTAATGAAGGAGAACCAATACTCAAATGTAGCGAATGTATTCACGCTAGTAGCATTTACATAAATCAGGGCACCTGCAAACACCAAAATCCATACGATTCCCGGAACGGTCGGAAACCAATACTTCATATACACGCTGACTGCACTTACCTCAACCCCAACAGCCAAAACATTGGCAATCCAATAAGAATAGCGGACAAGATAGCCAGCCATAGGAGTCATGTACTTTTCAGCAATGGCCCCAAAAGATCCGGAAGTGGGATGGGCAACCGTCATTTCGGCTAAACAGCCCATCAACAGTAAAACAATGAACGCCCCGAGAGCATAGCTGAGCAATACACTTGGCCCTGCCGCTTGAATGGCAAGCCCGCTGCCAAGGAATAACCCTGTCCCGATGGCACAGCCCATAGCGATCATGGAAAGCTGATTTGTTTCCAGCTCACGTTTTAACCCTTTTTCTGGCTCATCTTTAAAGTTCAATTGAGTATTTTTGTTCTCCATAGTTCATCCCCTTTTTATCAAAAAGATTTTATCCTGCCCACATTAACTGACCATTTGAGGGATGGGCCCCATCTGGCGGAATTCCATGTTATGCGACCACTTCACGCTCATTCTTGAATTTTTCATATTGTTTTTCTGACATGATTTTCTTAAGTATTTGTACAACTTCCCAAACTTCTGCGTAGGAAGTATATAGTGCAACCGGAGCGAGACGAATGATGTTAGGTGCTCGGAAATCGGGAATGACACCGTTCTCTTTCAATGCCTTGCATATCCGTGCAGCTTCTTTATGCTCAAGGCTTACATGCCCTCCGCGGCGCTTGTCTTCTCTAGGAGTTCCAATGAAAAATCCCATGTCTGCCAATTCGGATTGTACTAAATCCATTAAATATTGATTGATTTTCAGGGATTTTTCGCGAATATTCTCGATTCCCGCTTCAATAAAAATGTCCAAAGACCCAATCAAAGGTGCACAACTTAACACATGAGGGGTGCCGATTTGATACGCGCCTGCTGATTCAGCTGGTGTTAACGTATGCTCCATATCGAATTGTTTATCTTTTTTGGAGCCGAACCATCCAGCCAATCCAGGCATCGTTCCAAAATGTTTTCGATTTACATATAAACCGCCGACACCGCCAGGGCCGCCATTTAAATGTTTATAATTGCACCAATACGCAAAATCCACATCCCATTCGCTGAATGAATGCGGAATCGCACCGATAGAATGACATCCGTCAAATCCGATTACTATTCCTCTTTTATGAGCTTCAGCAGTTAATCGTTTCATATCCAATATTTGACCGCTGCGATACAGGACTGTAGGCAAGATGATCAAAGCGATGTCATCGGTCATTGCTTCGATGATGTCATCCTCTTCAAGAAATCTGCCATCCGAGCTTTTGACGCGGATGAGATCTGTTTCCGGATCGTATCCATGTGTACGCAGCTGACTTTGAAGGGCATAAATATCAGTCGGAAAGGTTAATTCATCTGCCAAAATTTTTATGCGCGTACCTTCAGGCTTATAAAAAGTGGCAACAAGCTGATGCAGATTTACAGTTGTGGAGCCGGTTACGATAACTTCTTCTGGAGAAGCCCCGACCAATGGGGCCATCTTCGCGCCCAATTTCTCAGCCATGAAAAACCAAGGGTGATTTCCTTGCGTCCATCCATCGATCCCATGTTCCTTCCAATCTTCCAAAGATTCCAAAAGAGTGCGCTCAGCCCTTTTCGAAAGAAGCCCCAATGAATTTCCATCCATGTAGATGGAACCCGGCTTTAAATAAAACTCTTCTCGAAATCCTTTAAGAGTATCTTTCTCATCCATTTGTTTAGCGTGATCCAATGTGTATTCAGAAACCATAATCATCCTCCTATATTAGTATTCTAAATAATTCTAGGAGAATCGTACCAAAGAATATGACACGGTGTCAATAAGTTAATTCAGAAAATTATAAACATTAAATCGATCTTTCCAACAAATGTTTTTTATTTTATGGAAATCCTTTATGCTAGAAGATAAGGGGAGGAATAAGCATGGAGAATGGCAAAGTAGGGGATAAGCGGCATTTACGCTCGATCATGACACGGCAAAAGTTATTAGAAGCTGCAAAGGAAACATTTCTTGAAGAAGGTTATCAAGCTGCGCTTATTTCCCAAATGATCAAAAGGGCAAACATCGGATACGGAACGGCCTATGTTCATTTTAAAGGGAAAGAGGATCTGTTGATTGTATTAATGGAAAATGTAATGGAGCAATTTTATGAAATTGCCGAGACCTCTTTCTTTCCAAAATCAAAAGACGAAGCAAAACATATCATAAACAGACAAGCTAATGCTTTTTTGAAAATGGCAGAAGCTGAACGCAATATGATGCAAGTTTTCGAACAGGCCATTGGGTTCTCAACCATTATTTCAGATAAATGGAAAGCGATCCGCATGAAGTTCATTCAGCGAATTTCAAAGGACGTCGCATATGCACAGCAAAATGGGCTGGCAAGAACTGAACTAAACCATGAGCTTGTGGCAAGAGGATGGTTTTTCACGAATGAAATGTATCTGTGGGAAATCGTCCGAAACGAACATCAAAGTTCTGTCGACGAAATTGCTCAAACCATCACCTCAGTATACGTCGAAGGCTTGTATTTGTAATGATAATGGCAGTTCACCAATCTTCCGGTTATATCGGAAGATTTTTTTATTCAAGGCTTTACAGCATAAAGCATTTATAGCGAGTAAAGCGGCGGAATTCACGAGTAAAACAGCAAAACTCACGAGTAAAACCGCAGAATTCACGAGTAAAACAGCCAAACTCACGAGTAAAACAGCCAAACTTACGAGTAAACTGTCCAAACTCACGAGTAAAACCGC
>NZ_JBHVQU010000178.1:0-7478 GCF_042886655.1 Peribacillus sp. NPDC058002
TAATTGTTTAGTACATGTATAACATGTTGACAACTTGAGTTAGTGTGTTGTTTTCGGAGGGAGGGAAAGAGATGTCTAAAACCGTCGTTCGTAAAAACGAATCGCTTGAAGATGCTCTTCGTCGTTTCAAACGTACTGTATCTAAAGCAGGATCGCTTCAGGAAGCTAGGAAGCGTGAATTTTATGAAAAACCAAGCGTAAAACGTAAGAAAAAGTCTGAAGCTGCAAGAAAACGTAAATTCTAAGAGAGGGTGGAAAGATGAGTCTTCTCGAGCGTTTAAATAATGATATGAAACAAGCGATGAAGAACAAGGAAAAGGACAAACTATCTGTTATTCGGATGCTGAAAGCTTCTATTCAAAACGAAGCCATGAAGCAGAGACAAGATTTAACAGATGATGAAGAATTGACAGTGCTCTCTCGCGAATTAAAACAACGCAAAGACTCCCTCCAGGAGTTTGAAAACGCAGGTCGTTCAGATCTCGTGGATAAAGTCCGCACCGAACTAGTATACGTAGAGGCATATATGCCTGAGCAACTTTCAGAAGAAGACATTTCTAAAATCGTTAAACAAACGATTGAAGAAGTCAAAGCAACATCCAAAGCAGATATGGGGCGAGTTATGGGAGCTTTAATGCCTAAAGTTAAAGGTAAAGCGGATGGTTCTCTAGTAAACAAATTAGTACAACAACATCTATCTTAAACTCTAAACTTAAAACTCGAAACCTAACCGCAGGCAAATTGCCTGTGGTTTTTGTGTATTTCATGAATTTTTAGCGTATATTATTGAGACGCAGCCCAAGAAAATGGGGTCACTTTTAATTTTATTTGCTTTTTTTTGAAACCTTTTTCATATACATACGTAATAACTAAAGAACAGAGTAAAGGGTCGCTTCATTTGCTCCTTATTCGAATTTTAGTTGCGTGCTGAATTTACTGGTAGGTGTTCCTCCTGAACGATGGAGGCACTTACCGCGTTTAATACGGGAAAGGGGGCGTTCCGTTGAAAATTTGGCGTTATTTATCTGTACTCTTATTTGGATTGCTGTTCACCATGTCTTCTTTTTGGGGGGCGACGGCATCTGCAAACGAGAAGATCGTTTACCATGTTCCAATTGAAGAAACGGTGGAAAAGGGACTCTCGGCCTTTTTGGAGCGCGCGCTGACAACTGCTGAGGCAGCTGATGCAGATCTTGTCGTTTTCGAGGTGAATACCCCTGGAGGTGCTGTGGATGCAGCGGGGGAAATTGCAAAGTTACTGTCGGATTCACCAATCAAGACAGTTGCCTATGTCAATAACAGGGCGTTATCTGCAGGGGCATACATTTCTCTAAGTGCAGATGAGATCTATATGGTTCCGAGCGCCACCATGGGATCTGCGGCTGTGATAGATTCAACGGGGAATGCTGCAGGTAAGAAAGCGCAGTCTTATTGGTTAGCTGCCATGAAGACTGCTGCAGATCAAAATGGACGTGATCCCATATACGCCCAGGCGATGGCGGATGTTGACATCGATCTGCCCGAATATGGTGCAGAAAAAGGGAAGTTGCTGACATTTACAGCTGAACAGGCAAAAAAGGCTGGATATAGTGAAGGCACCGTCTCTGGGAAAGCGGAGCTGTATAGAATACTTGGAGTCGAGGATGCTGATATTCGTTCAATCGAAGAAAGCTTTCCTGAGAAACTTGCCCGCTTTTTGACCAACCCGATCGTCGTTCCCATTTTGTTAACGATAGCGGGAATCGGGATTGTGATCGAATTGTTTTCACCCGGTTTTGGAATTCCGGGGGTCGTTGGGATCACCAGTCTTGTCTTATTTTTCTATGGTCATCTTGTCGCCGGTATCACCGGATACGAATCGTTGGCGATGTTCATCATCGGGGTCATTCTCGTACTAATTGAATTTTTTATCCCAGGTGGGATTATCGGGCTGCTCGGATTTACCGCGATAGTGGGGAGTTTATTCCTCGCAACAGGTGATCCGGTCCATATGACGATATCCTTGCTAATTGCGGTCACCGTATCCATTTTGGTATTCATCCTACTTGTAAAGGTGTTTGGAAAACAGATGAAATTTTTCAGGAAAATGATATTAACCGATGCAACAAAAACGGAACAAGGATATGTCAGCAATCCGAACCGTTTGGATTTATTAGGTGTAGAAGGGAAGGCCCTTACAGATTTGAGGCCTTCAGGAACAGCTTTGGTCAAAGAAGAAAGAGTGGATGTCGTGACCGAAGGAAGCTTTATTTCCAAAGGTTCGTCAATCATCATCGTTAAAGTTGAAGGATCAAGGGTAGTCGTCCGGGAAATTCCGGATTCAAATTAAAATTAAAAGATACAGGAAGGATGAATCATTAAGTGATAACTTCAGGAACGATATTTATTGTACTGGCAGTGATTGCTGCCATCATCGTATTGGCAGTGTTTTTCACATTCGTACCAGTAATGCTGTGGATTTCCGCTTTAGCGGCAGGAGTCAAAATCAGTATATTTACATTAGTAGGGATGAGGCTTCGCCGTGTTATACCAAGCAGGGTCGTCAACCCGCTTATCAAGGCCCATAAGGCTGGAATCAATGTTTCAACGAATCAATTGGAAAGCCATTACCTTGCAGGCGGTAATGTCGATCGAGTGGTGAATGCATTAATTGCTGCAGAACGTGCCAATATCGTGCTTCCTTTCGAACGGGGTGCAGCCATTGACCTTGCAGGACGTGATGTACTGGAAGCCGTTCAAATGAGCGTTAACCCGAAAGTGATCGAAACTCCGTTCATCTCTGGTGTGGCGATGAATGGTATTGAAGTGAAAGCGAAGGCAAGGATAACGGTCCGGGCCAATATTGAACGCCTTGTCGGTGGTGCCGGTGAAGAGACGATCATTGCCCGTGTAGGTGAAGGGATCGTATCGACGATCGGTGCTTCGAAAATGCATACGGATGTACTTGAGAACCCCGATTTGATCTCAAGAACGGTATTATCGAAAGGGCTGGATTCAGGAACGGCATTCGAGATCCTTTCCATTGATATCGCTGAAGTGGATATCGGAAAAAATATCGGGGCCATATTACAGACGGACCAAGCCGAAGCCGATAAGAAAATAGCCCAGGCAAAGGCCGAAGAACGCCGTGCGATGGCTGTTGCGCTTGAACAGGAAATGGTTGCCCGTGTTCAGGAAATGAGAGCGAAGGTTGTTCAATCCGAAGCGGAAGTTCCATTGGCCATGGCCGATGCACTGAAAAGCGGAAACCTTGGAGTGATGGATTATATGAATATCCAAAATATCACGGCCGATACGGATATGCGCGATTCCATCAGTAAAATATCAGACAATCCGAAAGATAACAACAATAACAATAATAATATTTAGGTCAGGGAAGGAAGGTCTTTAAATGGGAGATTTTATTGATTTCTTTCTCAAGAACCCATTCCTTATCATTGTCTTGATCGGTATTTTAACGTCCATGTTAGGAAAGAAAAAGCAGCCTCAGCAATATGATGATCCTAACAAGCCTCCGAAAAAGAAATGGCAGGAGGTCATGCGGGAGCTTCAAGGTGAAATGCAGCGGGAGAATCCGCAGCAAAGCCCTGCGCCTGCTCCCGTAAGGAAAGTCGAACAGCAGGCAGCTCAGGCTGTTGAAGTGATCGATGAGACGACGAATGAGGCGAACAAAAGGATTGCGGAGCTTAGAAGGCTTCAACAGAAGTACGATCAGCAACGTTTATATCAAAAAGCGAAGGCGGACCAAATCACATCAACGATTTCAGATAATGACAGTCCGGTCTATCGCAAAGGGCCTTCTTTTGGTAAAAAGCAGCTGATTGATGGCATCATCATGTCAGAAGTGCTGGGACCGCCAAGGGCGAAGAGAAGTCTTCAGAGGTCCAGAAGGTGATTCGGAACCACGGGCTTTTTTAAGCCCGTCATTAAATGAGCATGAAAAAATAGACTTTCATCACTTATAATTTTGTGCTAGAACCCTCTTTCATTTCATACATTGAGATGAAAGGGGGTTCTTTTTTATGGCACGCAATTGGGGAAAAAAAGTGAAACAGCTTATGACCAAAACAATGGACCTTCCGCAAGATGTCATGATGGACCTGCCGCGAATTACAATGATCGGACAATTACATATTTATATTGAAAACCATCGTGGCTTATTGGCTTTTTCAGACAGTGAAGTGCGATTGATGCTGAAAAACGGGCAGTTGCTGATAAAGGGAAATGCCTTTGTCATAAAGACGATTTTGCCGGAAGAAATCATGCTCGAAGGCAAAATCGATAAGGTCTATTTTATTAATGAATGATCCCGGGAGGTCTCCATGAAAAACCAATGGACAAACTATTATACAGGCTATGTAAAGGTGAAGGCTTATGGCAAAGGTGCAGAACGGCTGATTAATATGCTGACGAGAAGGGGGCTTCATATCTGGGATGTGAAGCGTGTCGGAAGTGAAGCCCTGATTTTCCATCTGGATATCAGGGATATCCCCAAACTCCGTCAGGTCATGCGTAAGAGCGATTGTAAAGTGAAGTTCATGCAGGGAAAGGGGTTCCCTTTCCTGATGAAGAGAGTCATGAAAAACAGTGGGTTTTTAGCGGGGATGATCGCTTTCCTGCTCTGTATATTTGTACTTTCCAATATGGTTTGGGGCATCGAGGTTCAAGATGCCAAACCGGCAACCGAGCATGCGATCCGGAAAGAATTGGACAAGATGGGCGTGAAGATCGGGAAAGTGCAATTCTTTGTTGATGATGTGGATACGATTCAGCGTAAGCTGTCGGACCGGATTGGGGCATTGACATGGGTAGGGGTAGAGCTAAAGGGAACGACATACCATTTTCGGGTAGTAGAAAAACGGCAGCCTAAAGAGGTCGAGAAAACATCTCCACAAAATTTGGTTGCTTCAAAAAAAGCGATCATCGCTGATATGTTCGTTGAAAAGGGACAATCTATTGTTAATGTGAATGATTATGTAGGAAAAGGACAGCTTCTTGTTTCAGGATTGATTGGAAAAGAGGATAAACAGGAGATTGTATCGGCACAGGGAGTAATAAAAGGGAAAACGTGGTATAAAGCGAAAGTGGAAGTTCCGTTAAAAACCAAGTTTTCTGTTTTTAACGGAGATGAAACGAGCAGGCACTTTTTGAAAATCGGGGGCTTTTCCCTTCCGGTATGGGGTTTCAAGGATCCGGGATATGAAAAACAGGAAAAAGAAACGACAGTGAGGCCTTTTCACTTTCTTCAATGGGAACTACCCATTTCCTATAAACAAGTGACCTTGAGGAGCAAGGAAGATATTGTACGAAGTTATACCGAGGAAGAAGCGGTGAAGGAAGGCCGGAAAATGGCTAAAGCAGAATTGAAAAAGCATTTGGAAGAGGAAGATGAAATCATCGAGGAAAAAATTTTGCACGAAAGCATGGAGAATGGTAAAGTTAAATTATCTATACATTACCAAGTTATTGAAGATATAGCGATTGGACAGCCAATCATTCAAGGAGACTAACGAATGGCAGATGATGTGAAAGTAATTAAGCTCGAAATAAAATCACCCAATGAAGCGATCGCATTATTGGGCAATGGAGATTCAAATGTAAAAGTGCTTGAAGAGGAGCTTGGCATTTCCGTCATAACCCGAGGTGAAGCGGTGAGTGTTGCCGGGGATATCGAGCGGGTAACGATGGGGGAGGAAATCCTCAATGCATTATTGACAGTGGTGAGAAAAGGAACCGCAATCAGTTCCAGGGATGTGCTTTATGCAATTGAAATGGCAAGAAAAGGCACATTGGAGTACTTCGGTGAATTATATGATGAGGAAATCGCTAAAACGGCTAAGGGGAAATCCATTAAAGTCAAAACAATCGGGCAAAGATACTATATTCAGGCTATAAAGAAACAGGATCTTGTATTTGGAATTGGGCCTGCCGGAACCGGGAAGACCTACCTTGCTGTAGTGATGGCCATCAACGCATTGAAAAATGGACATGTTAAACGGATCATCCTGACACGGCCTGCCGTCGAAGCGGGGGAAAGCCTTGGCTTTCTGCCTGGTGATCTGAAGGAAAAGGTAGATCCTTATCTACGGCCGCTGTATGACGCTCTCCATGACCTCCTAGGGATGGAACAGACGCAAAGGATGATAGAGCGCGGAACGATCGAAATAGCTCCTCTGGCTTATATGAGGGGCCGTACGCTTGAAGATGCCTTTGTCATATTGGATGAAGCCCAGAACACGACGGAAGCCCAAATGAAGATGTTCTTGACCCGGCTTGGTTTCGGGTCGAAAATGGTCATTACGGGAGATCGGACCCAGATTGACCTTCCGAAAGGCATGAAGTCAGGTCTAGTCCGGGTAGAAGAGATCTTGAAGAATGTTAAAGGCCTTTCCTTTGTTTATTTTGAACAAAGTGATGTAGTAAGGCATCCGCTTGTCGCCAAAATCATTACTGCTTACGAGCAGGCGAAGTCATAAGAAAAAATCCGCCATTTCAATCGGCGGATTTTTCGTGATGTGTCTAAATGACAAACTTTATGGGGAAAAAGTGGATAAGAAGCTACATTTATCAATACGAAGGTGAAAATTCACATGAAAACTGTTATGATTTTACATATCTAGAATAATAAACATCATTTTTTTAGGAGGACCTTCCTTGAATCGTATCCAGAAATTTTTCACTCAAATAAAAGGGCTGTTGGTCCATCGCTTTTTTCAAGTGCTTCTGTTCATCATACTTGGTTTATTTGCGTATGCGTTAATGTTCTCCAATGTTAAGCCGGAAAGGGTCCAGGTAGAGCTTTTTAAGCCTGCGGAACAAACAATCCGTTCAACCAAGACTGTGGAAGATACCTATAAGACGGAACAGGAAAAAGAAGAGATTTCAAAACAGGTGGCGGATGTTTATTCTTTAAAAAAGGAATATGCCAAAAATAAAGTCGATCTGATTTCATCCATTTTCGATTCAGCAATAGAGGTCAATAAAGAAACGGACCCCGATAAAGACCATAAAGAAGAGGAGGGAAAAGACAATAAAAAAGAGACCGTAAAGACGGATGCTCAAAAAGTTTCCATATTAAAAGAAAAATTGACCGATGAAGTGAATAGAAATATCGAGGAATCCGTATTCCTGGCATTAGTTCAGGCGGATGAAGATGAGTTGAAAATAGCGAAGGATTCAACCATTACAGCCGTGAATAATGTGATGAGCTCGCGGATCGCTGCAAGTGATGTCGAAAATGCCAAGAAAAAGGTTGTAGAGGAATTGGATTATATGAGCATTAGTGGCGATATGAAAAAAGCCTCCACTTCCCTTGCACGTACGGCAATCATTCAGAATGTATTTTTTGATAAGGATAAAACCGAGGAACAGCGAAGGAAAGCGGTTGAAAGCGTGGAGCCGATCAGGATCCTTCAAGGTCAGATCATCGTTGAAGAAAATCAATTAGTGGACAGGGATGTATATAGGCAGCTTGAATC
>NZ_JBHVQU010000179.1:0-7384 GCF_042886655.1 Peribacillus sp. NPDC058002
GAAATATATTTTAAAAATTTCAGGAGAGCCTTTTAATCATTATAAAAATAGTTGGGAGAGGAATTTATAAATGATTAATAAAAACACATCTTTGAGGATGCAAAGTATCGTTTTTATTGGCTTTATGGGGGTAGGAAAGACAACGATCGGTCAGAAAGTAGCAAGGAAATTATATAGGGACTTTATTGACATAGATCAAGAGATTGAAAAGGAATTCAATATGCCCACTACGGAAATATTCAAGAAGTTTGGGGAAAAAGCTTTTCGCGAAAAAGAAAAAAGTGTGATTGAAAGCTTTAGTCAACAGCAATTGAAAATCATTTCAGTTGGAGGCGGGGCATTTTTACAAGAGGATATACGGAATATCTGTTTATCCAATTGCATTGTCTTTTATCTGGACTTATCTTGGGAATACTGGAAAGAGAGAATAGGCTTACTAATTGATAGTAGACCTGTTTTACAAAGTCGGTCACTTGAGGAAATTGAAGAACTCTTTTACACAAGACAAGAAATATACTCCTATCATCATTCAAAAGTGAATACCAATGATCTTGATGTTGATGAAGTGGCAGACTTCATAGTCGATTCATTGAAAGTGGCCTGGGATATTTATGAACCGCTTAAGTAAAACCATCCTTTTTGTTATGTAATCAATGTTCCCAATAAAAGAATAATAGAAAAGATGAAAAGGGTACAGCGGTATGGATACTTAGCCTCCTGTAAACTAATCACCTTTTTATTTTTCTTTTTTAGGAAGACTCTCTAATAATTAGTTCTGGATTCAATATGATTCGCTGTTGTTCACGTTCAACTTTCTCCATTTGCTGATACAGAAGATTCGCCGCCTCCTTTCCTATACGTCTAGGGAATGAGGAAATGGTCGTTAACGGAGGATGATAGATTTCTGCGACTGGAACGTTATCGAACCCTACGATATCTATATCTTTTCCAGGTGTATATCCTTTCATCATTAATCCTTGCATAACACCGAAGGCAATTAAGTCACTAAAGCAAAAAATTGCCGTAGGCGGATTAGGATTCTCAAGTACTTTCAATACAGCCTCCAGCCCTCCTTCCCGTGTAGGGGCACTATCTATCACCAACGAATCATCCACTTCCAATCCCGCTCTTGAAAGAGCTTCACGGTATCCCTCCATTCTCTCAATCCAAGTAGAAGATTCCTTGATGCCACCAAGAAGCGCAATTCTTTTATGCCCCTTTCCAAGGAGATGCTCAACAGCGATCTTGGCTCCTTCTGGATAGTCTATGCCTACATAGTCGCTATTCACTCCAGGTAGTTCCCTGACAGCAAGGACCATCGGCGTGTCAATTTCATTTAACCGTTCAATTGTATCTTGTGAGCTTTCAGAGACAGGACAAAGAATCAGGCCTCCCACCCTATGTTCCATCATGGTCGAAAGGAGATGGTCTTGCTTGGCAACCGAGTCGAATGTAGTCCCCAGCAACACTGTATAACCAACCTCATCCAATGCATCGTGAACGCCTATCAGGAATTCAGAAAAAAAGGTATTTGATATGTCGGTAATAATGATTCCTACAGTATCGGAACTCTGCGACCTTAGGTTTGCTGCAATTCTATCGTAAACATAGCCTAATTCACGCATGGATTTTAATACCTTTTTTCGCGTCGCTTCCGATATCCGGGGGTTATTACGAACGATAAGGGATGCAGTGGATGTAGATACCCCAGCATGTTTCGCTACCTCTTGCAGCGTGACCCGTCCTTTTTTGGATTGTTTCATAGTTCAATCACCATCTTGAATGTATTTTTGATATACTTATTATTATCATGTTCTTACTATAATAATAATATAGTTACTGTCATTATTACACCCTTGCTTTTGGAACATGGTTATCTCATCGATTAATAATCCCTCCAATACATCTATATCAAAAAAACGCCACCCTAGTTCTAGAAGTTTTAATAATCCTTCGATATTTTAGCCATGGTTAAATATGGTCTGATGCTGTGTCAATTTTTTATACCGGTAATAAACAAAAGCTGCAGCTAGGATTCCTATCGTTGCAATAAAGCAATCGAAAAGAAATATATGCGATATATCCCCACTCTTAGCGATCAAGCCCGTTGCAATTGGTAAAATGACGCTCGCCAAACTGGATGCCGTCGCAACGATCCCCGTTACAGTTCCTTTTTTCCTCCAGAATAGTTCAGTCATTAATGCAATGGTTAATTGAAATATCCCAGCTGTCGATGCTCCAAGGAAAAAGGAGCTAATACTCAAGACAATAGGTGAATGTATCGTTAATATGATGATTACCGTAAGTAAAGTAATCATTGGATAAAGCAATATCACCGTCACGGGCTTAATCCATTTGTTTAATAAAATGGTTAATAACAGGACGGAAATTAGTGATCCAACACTATAAAAGCTCAATAATTTAATTGCACCTGAAGATGACATCCCTGCAACTTCCTGGCCGAAACTCGGTAACCAGATTTGCGAAACTGTAAATAACGCAGTTGATGTAAACCCAATTATGATTAGCGCGACTCCTTCGCTCCAAAATTTTGGTTCAGTTATGAACCTGTTCATATGCAAAACCTCCTCATGACTGACAGCGTCGGATTTGCTTTTTGGAAATGAAGCGGACAACATAAAAAACAAATTCATGAAATAGATGACAGCCGGTAATAAAAATGCAAACCCGTAAAATAATTGATTCCTAGCAAGAAACAGGATGAGGAATGGTAGGATTGTTGCACCAAGTGAACCAAAAGCCTTGACCATGACACTGGCAGAACCAGCAGATTCAGGAAACATTTCGGTTAGCGCCGGATATGTACCAGCATCCATGGCTGAGTTGGAAATTCCCGCAAGTAAAGCAAATACAAAGGCCATTTCATATGTGGGGGAAAATGGAATCCCAATTAAAAAAACTCCCATTATAACCGAAGAGACAATGACCAATGGCTTTCTTCCAAATTTATCCGATAATACTCCCGAGAGACCATACGTGAGTAATCTACCTATTCCTATAGCTGCAATAAGATAACTGATGCCAGTAGAGTCCGTATCCCATTGTTCTGTTAAAGAGGGCATGTTTGAGGCGAGAATTATATTTACCATCCCCAGCAGAAAATAGTTAATATACATGCCAGATGCCGCTTTAAAATACTGATTTTTCATTATTACACCCCTCTAAAAAATCCCGTTGTGTTTCTCCCCTAGAACACTTTAATGCAAATGTAATTACATTAAAGCCTCCCCTTTATGTTATCCATTTATATGAAAACCACTTTTCAAAAAAAAAACGCTAAGAAAAACAAGGGATTTCACTCCTTGCATTTTCTTAGCTCCGAGGTTTCACTCATTTGATGGGAATCATATAACGATGATGTACATCGATTATGACTAAACCTCTATTACGATAAAATGGAGAATAATCTCCAGAGTGGAATCATCTTATTCTGCAAACAATTGCTCTTTGATGTAATTAACAGGCATCTGTTGACCTGTCCATAATTCAAAGGCCAATGCACCTTGCCAAAGCATCATCCCAAGACCATTAATGGCTGTAGCACCGGCAGCCTCAGCTTGTTCCATTAGTTTTGATTTACGTGGGATGTATACAACATCGGTTACGATTAAATCAGGGCGCAGCATTGATTCGTCTTGAATGACACTTAAGCCTTCAAGTGGTTTCATTCCAACGCCGGTTCCATTTGCCAAAATATCACTAGTTGCGATTTCAGCCTTTAGTTGTCCAACATTTTCAAGAGGGTATACATTGGCTTTCACATTTAAGTGCTTCATATCTTCATTGATAATCCTTACATTCTCTACTGCTTGCGGGAAGAAAGCATCATCACGAGCAAAAATGCTGATTTCCGCCACACCTTCCAGCGCAGATTGAATGGCAATTGGAGTAGCAGCCCCGCCAGAACCGATAAGAGTCATTTTCTTGCCTTTAATATCTATACCATGTTCTTTTAGGTTCCGAGTATATCCCATACCATCGGTACTGTGACCTACGAACTTTCCATCGACATTGACAACTGTATTAACGGCCCCGGAAAATTTAGCACTGTCTGCCAATTCATCAAGATATGGAAGTATTTTCATTTTATTGGGCATGGATACGTTAAATCCTTTTACATTTAATGCATGCATCCCTTTGACTGCATCTTCCAGCTGTTCATTTCCAACTTCAAATGCTAAATAAGCGCAATTCAAGCCTAATTTATCGAAAGCCAAATTATGCATGGCAGGTGATAAAGAATGTCCGATAGGTGTTGCCAGCAATCCTACTAATTCCGTTTTCCCATTAATTCGTCCTAGATTTTCCATGTTCTATTCCCCCTGTTTTTTAAAATCTTATATAAATTCCTTCTTGAAAGAAATTATGAGTTAAATGTTTTGATCAATGATCTCCAATACATCTCTTAATTGAGCAACAGGAATTTGTCCTGGGGCAGATGCTTCTTTTCCGGCGCCGAATGTACAAGCAGAACCAAACACCGCACCTGATAATCGACTGACCAGGCCTGTGCCCGACATTGACATCGTAATGAATGGACGATCGGCATACTTTGTTTTCATCGTGTAAGTTGCATCTAATAAAACGAGTAAGTCACCAACCGTCTGGGGCATTACAGCGACTTTTGGAATATGGGCTCCAAATTCCTGCATTTTACGCAATCGGTAAATGATTTCTTCTTTTGCTGGTGTCTTATCGAAATCATGGTTACACATTACTACGTATACGCCATTTTCCTCAGCTACCTTTACAGTCTCCTTCACTGATGATTCTTCAAAAAACAACTCCACATCGACAAGATCAATCTTCTTCGTGCCAATTGCTGCATGAAGAAGTTTGAAATAATATTCATCGCTGATTTCCTTATTCCCGCCTTCATTATGGCTTCTAAAAGTGAAAAGCAGCAAAGTATTGGGTACAGCACTCCTAAGTTTAGAAATCATATCCGAAACAGCTTCTAAGCTTTCAACTTGTTCATAGACATCTACTCGCCATTCGATGATATCCGGCTGTAGTGCATTTACCGTTTCAACTTCTTTAAGCAGTTCTTCTTCAGTTGTTCCCATCAGTGGAACGATGATCTTTGGTACCCCTTCACCGATCGTTACGTCTTTGATCGTGATTGTTTTCATGGATGTTTCCCCCTTTTATCATTATCTTCAGTGAGATTCATGCCCCGCTGATTTTCGGCTAAACCGTTAATTGGAAACCTTAATTACCTTTTTGTATCGATAGGCAACGAATACGGCCAATAAAATACTAACTAACGCAATTGCCACATCAAACAAGAAGACCGCAGATAAACCAGCACTCTTAGAAATGATGCCTGTAACGAAAGGTATGATAATAAAGGCTGAACTGGCTGCAATGTTTACATATGAAGTAATCGTCCCTTTATTGGCAGGGAAGAACTCTGTTATTATTGTCATGGCCAATTGGAACACCCCTGCAGTTGAAAGCCCAATGAAGAAAGCGCTCAAAACAGTTATAAATGGTTGTTGGATGTATAGGAGTGACAATAAAGATAATGCTGCAATGATCGGATAAATAATCATGACGGTAATGGGCTTAATTACTTTATTCAATAGAACTGCTAGTAATATGACAGAAACAAGGGAGCCAATGCTATAGTAACTAAGCAATTGAACAGCCTTAGCCTGAGTTAGCCCCAATACAGCTTGACCAAAGTTCGGGAGCCAGACTTGAACCAGCATGAATAAAGCAGTTGATGTGAAGCCTAATAGTATGACGGCAACCCCCTCTTGGGCAAACTTCGGTTTTGAGAGGAATTGGTGTTGAACCGGCACAGCTTGTTCATCATCTTGAGTCTGGCGTTGAGCTTTATGATCCGGGAATGAAACCTTAAGGAGGAAAAGCCCATTAACAAGATAAACAGCAGCCATTAAGAAGAATGTATATCCGTAAAACATATCTCTATCCATAAAGAACGCCATGATAAATGGTAGAAGTGCGGCCCCGACTGAAACGAATGCTTTTATTAATACAGTAGCGGAACCAGCTTTCTTTTGAAAAGCCTCGATAAGTGCTGGATACGTACCAGCATCCAAAAATGAGTTTGCAACACCAGCACACACAGCAAATATAAATGCCAATGTGTAGTTAGGAGCCAAAGGTATACCTATGAGGAAGATCAGGTAGATAAAAGATGCTGAAACGACAAACGGCTTCCTTCCTAACTTATCCGACAGTCTACCGGCGAAAAACAATGAAACTAACTTACCGATTCCTATTGCAGAGACCAAGTAACTTATCCCTGAGGCACTTGTATTTAATTGTTCGGATAAATTTTCCATATTTGACCCAATGATAATATTGATCATGCCTAAAATAAAATAGCTAATATATAAACCTGTTGCCATTTTTATAAATGGATTTTTCATGAAACACACCCCTATTAAAAAAGTTATCGAAATGCAATTTGATTCTTAAGCCTTTCAGAAGTATCCCCCTTGCCCCATACCATAAATTTAAAAAACAAGTTACGTACTAAATAAAACAATAAACTTCATTAGGTTAACCGACAAAAGTTAGTACATCGTTCTACTAACTTTTCACAAACTAGTATATCGTTCTACTAATCTTAGTTATTATTAGTACATCGTTCTACTAATAATAATTAGGTATATCGTTCTACTAATACTTAACGATTAGTTTCTAAATTCAAAAGGTATTGAATTAACTCTTACGCTAAAGTTTTTAGTTAACTTTCTTTAGTATATCGTTCTACCAAATTATTATACTGCGCTAATTTAATTGTGTCAAACACATGAAGCGATCCCTCATACTCATTATTTTTAAATTCCAAAGGTTCTCTCATTTTTGAACCTATTCACCTTAAAAGTTCAGCCATCCTTTGATTTGTTAGTGTGTTCATACAAGATGAAGAACACTTTTATTTACAGTGGTGCAAATTATTTTATTATTTATGAAGGCTCCCTTCCTTTTCGATATTCTCCACTTTTTTATTTACCTGTTTCTGAATAAGTTACCTGTTTCTGAATAAATTTTCTTTTTAGATAAAATATATGCAATGCTGCTTATTTAAACTAATTATCCAGTTATTTGCAATCAATTTGAATAACTCGTATCTAAGTTAGCTTGGTAGAACATCTCGCTTTATATCCTAAGTTGATGATGGGTCAAAACGATTCTAAATATAAAATGAGAACCGCCTTTCGATTTCGGCCTCTATCAAGGATGATCTAACAACTTTCTGTATATGGAGAAATAATGGGGCCTCATAATTGGTTTTATAACACAAAAAAAAGACCAGCCGGATGGCTGATCTTTTAAATGGCTTGGCGGCGTCCTACTCTCACAGGGGGAAACCCCCAACTACCAT
>NZ_JBHVQU010000180.1:0-7363 GCF_042886655.1 Peribacillus sp. NPDC058002
ACAAATCTGCGCAGGTTTAAGTTCAATGGAAGAACAGGCTTCTCTATTTGGTCAATAGTAGCTGCATAATGATTAGGACTTTTTAGACTATCCTTTAATCAGTTTAAGTAACCTAATATGAATTAATTTTTACTTCTTATTTCAATTTACGTATGAGGCGCAAACTATCGTAATCACAAACTAATACATACTCTTTACTCTCACATAGTTCATCAACAGCTTTTCTAACATCAGGATAAACAGTGTAGTCATGAAACGCTATAAATCCTCGGCGGACAACTCTTGGAGCATATAACTCTATATCTCTTTTTACGCCTAAATAACTATGGTCTCCATCTACGAAAAGGGCAGATATGCTCTCAGGACAATCTTGTATTGCTTCTTGGCTGAAATTTTTTATTGGTGATACATAGTTTGCAAGCCGGAAATTTAGAATATTATGCTGAAATTCATTAAAATAATCTGAATAATTACCATTGGAAATAAAAGGATCAATCGCAAAAATTGTTCGTTTCCTTTCACTTATCCACTTGCTCCCGAGACCTAATGCAATAGTACTTTTCCCTTTAAAGGAACCAATCTCAACAATTTCCCCATCTAAATGATCAACGAGAGCTGGCAAATGTAGTAGTGCAGTTTGCTCTGCAGTTGTCAACCACCCACTGACCGAATCAATGAACTGATGCAATTGGCTAATTTGAAACTGATGTTCAGTAATTTTAGGTCACCTCTCTAAAACTCATTATTTTCTAATGCTTTTTTTACAGCTTCTAAATATTGTAATCCATATTTTTTATCCGGTTCTAAATATGTTCCTTCGCCCCATTCATTCCAGGCATTAATAAACAAAAATTCACTGTTTATTTCTAGAGACCTTTTTATTTGTTTTGTTAGATAAAAGGAAAATTTTTCGGGTGACGCGCCAGTGAAGATAAAGGGTGAGTTTCCTCCAACCCGGGCGGAGTTATCCCAATCGATGAAAGCTCCTAAATAAGTTTTTGCACTATCCTTATCAGTCTTTCTTTCTAGTATACTGGACCAGAATTTATCGTAATTCACTAGTTCAAATTTTTGCTTATAACCATCAACAGCTTCTCCACAATGGTTACCATTTGTTAAATTCATTGTATACCCAGGCTCAAACTCAATACGAGCATCGAATCCTTTAAGTTGAGGGTTGTTAAATCTGTTTAAAGTTTGAACAAAATAGATTCCATCAAGACCATTTTCGACAGCTAATTTTTGCCAATACTCCAACATCTCATCGCATTTGGGAATATCGCTAGGACGATAAATAAGAAATAAAGGTTTGTTTTCTACTCTGATATACCTTTTATCTTTAAATGCTGTTAAGAGAAATTCGAAATGTTCTTTCCAATCTACTTTTTCTCCGTAATCTTGATCTTCCAAAATCTCATGATTTGAACCGGTCCATGTTCTTGTCCACGGGTCGTTTGCCCAGGAAAGACAGAAGGGGAAATCGGGCTCCCCTTTTTGAAGAACTGCATCAAATGGTTTATGAAGAAACCTTTTTCCCTTAAACCAGTAATGATAATAACAAAATCCGTAGATGCCATATTTTCTTGCAATTTGGGCTTGCCATTCCCTTGCAGATTCGTCTGTTAAATTATAGTAATAGTCTTGGTACGGCTCTTTCGGCTGATAATGTCCAGGAAATAGAGGCTTTGCTTTTTTGGTATTGGTCCATTCGGTAAATCCTTTTCCCCACCAACGATTATTTTCGTCGGTCTCATGAAATTGAGGTAAATAGAAAGCTATGGGTTTCAAAATCATCGCTCCTTTAAAAACTTTAGAAGGTAGGTTCTAAAATTTATATGTGGTATCTCTTTTTTAAAATCAGAATTTGGCAACAGCATTCCTTTGATTTAAATTCAATTGTCTCTTGCACTTTTACCTTCCTTAAGATGATCAGAAGCTTTGTGTTCAAAGGCGGAAAAATTGCCTCGTGAAATTACCTTTCCGCATGACAACATTTGCAGAAATATAGTTGCCACAATGCAGGCGGAAATATTATATGGATACGTCTGCCTTTTAAGCAGTATTCCTATATTAGGAAATTCTCTGGAATTAACAGCCTTTACTGCTGATATTCCGACCCTCTCCCATAAAACAAACGTATATGAAATCGAGTCTTCCTTTTGTAAGTATAAATATTTCGGATTGCCTGCGAGAGGTAAATAATGAACTTAATGAAAGAACCTAACATTAAATAATAAGATACACAGTTTAACCCTTGGATGAAACCGGATTGATAATATGGGTAATATCGTATACTAAGGGTCATCCGTAAACCAAACGGCTGTTTTGATCCCCAATTCCCTGACGGCATTCAATTAATCAATTGGAAATGTAACTAAAGCCTTCTTTACCTGCAATTTTTACTGTTTCCTGTTTTATACACTGAAATGTTCGGAAATAAAAAACTTTCTTGGTTCCCCATTTACATTTAGACACTAAGTCAGTGCTGTATTTGCCAGCACTTTTCAGTCCATAATCCGTGTTGAACAGGGCCTGATAGTTGCCCGGAGAGGTGAGAGAATCTCCCTTGATTCGTAGGTGGTTTGTTGAAGTAATTACACAAGTTATTACTTCGTTTGATTTTTCATTATATGAATCTGGTCTAAAAGTGTTGTATGTTTAAGATCAAAAAAAGCTTTTTTAGCTTGAGAATAATCACGGAGGAAATTTCTTTTTGAAACCTCTTTCTGAAGGGCAAGTGTACCAACCTGAAAGAGGATATATTTAAAGATACTATTTTAACGTTAGTATCAAGAAATATTAACGATGCAATTGTAGGTTATTATGGAGAATACCGAGATTTCCACTTGTATAGTGCAAGAGTAATGGAAATAAGAGTCCCATTTTATAATGAAATTGGAAGTGGGAACAGAAAAAAACCATACGATACGATATAGGGCTTGGGACTATAACTCTAAAGATAACCCCTTTTACCACTGTTTTAACTGGATTTTCACACACCATTCAAGATAAAAATGAACCCCATGAACTAAAGGGGCAGTTTAGTTTAATATTAAACACTAAGGCAACCGTTAGTTGAGTAAAAATTATTAATTAAGGCTAGTATGCTGCTAACAACCTTCTATTACGATTATTAAGGGAAGGAAAAATACAGAGAAGCACTGCATTCGTACCTTATTGTTACTTTGGGCCGGGACATCCACATGAAGCAAAATAGTGCGAAAATAGGACATTTCTTAGCGATTGTTAATGTATATAAAGAAATGAATCAGCTTGGTGATCTTCATTCATTCATTGAGGAACCGAAGTATGGAAAAAAAGGAGAAGGGGCAGAACCTGATATTTATTGTTCCTTTAGAAAAACTCCATTTTTTATTGAAGTTCAAAGAACCATTTATGGTGAAAAGCAAATGAATGATAAATTAGCTCGGTATGCGGATTTATTTAATAGTGGCATATTACCTGACAGCCCTCATGTGCTTATCCTATCTGACCAAAGATATGCAATAGATGGTGAATACCCATTTAAAATATTCCAAGCAGAATCTTTCACACTATTTATTCAATCTCTAAAAATGGTGACTTTCCCTGAACCTATAAAAATAAATTCAGGAGCTTAAAAAGGGTTGTTAGATAAAAGAAATGTGTAATCGTCACACCATGGATAAAGGAACAAAGTTTGAGAGGAGAGGTTAAGACTTTTGATGAAATAAAAAAAATAGACGTACCCACATTTTTCCCCACAATCTCCCCACAAACTCGCGAAAAGTTGCGACATCTAATGAAAAGTGATTTAAAAAAATCCTCTATAATATAGGTTTTTCATGATGGTATTTAAGGACTTGAAAAGTCAAAACATGTTTAGAACACAAGTTCACGCATGGGAACGCGAACAATATATGTCCATGTATTAATAGCTTTAAAGCCTTGGTATTACTGGGTTTATCAGTTGCCAAGGCTTTTTTGTTTCGGGCGTTCTTGATTTTGATGCTATTATTACGGATCCGACTAAAAAAGTGGCAGCTCCCGAGGTTACTAAGTTTCCCCCCGAAATTAGTTGTGGATGGAAAATAGGGACCTAAAATTTGAGCTGCCATTGTCACGGTTAAAAAAGGTGAAAAAGGTAATCTTACATGGCTTCTATAGCAGCACTTTACACTAGATTCTATCTTCAGAAAAGGCACTGAGTCGGCTTTATATAAGTTCCAAAAGGAAAAGGGAATTTCTACAGATTAGAAAGCAGGTAAAGATACTTTCACTAAATTGTTTGGTGCTTAATCGATAGCCCTTACTCGTATTGAGTAGGGGCTATTTATTTGTTGAATTTCTTAATGAACTAAAGGGGCAGGATAGTATATGAAGGAAAATTACAGACAAATGTTTATATCCAATCGTTCCCTTTTTGATTCTATCTTTTTTTCGGCCCTTTTTTCCCCTTGGGGCCTTTGCCATGTTTGACCTCACCGGTTCCCGCTGATTCTTCTCCTTCATGAGAATCTTTATGGCCTTGAGGTTCCGAAAGCTCTTGGGTTTGCACTGACTCGGTGGAGGCTGTACCGTCTTTCGATCCTTTTTTCCCTTTGGCGCCTTTGCTATGTTTGACCTTACCAGTTCCCGCTGATTCCCCTCCTTCATGAGGAGCTTTATCGCCTTTAGGTTCCGAAAGCTCTTGGTTTGCACTGACTCGGTGGAGGCTGTACCATCTTTCGGTCCCTTTTTCCCTTTTTTTTCTTTGGAATCTTTTCCTTCTATTGCCTCTTGAGTTGCACTCTCTTGCTGTTCTTTTTTATTAGGTTTTTTCTTCATTTTTTCACCATCATATTAAATATATTTTCTTGTTTAACTTATGAAAAAAATCCGAAATTTGATTAGACTCCAATACATTTATTTTTGTACAGATTTTTGATCCATATCTAAAAGAGTAATTTCAGTCGCAAAACTTTCTCATCTTATTTAGCAAACAACCTTCTGTATTTTATTTTCCCCTGTCACAAAATCCGTCATGTAATAGCTCAAATATTGAGCATAATGATTGTTCTTTACTGGACGAAAGGGTAAATATTAATTTTGAAGATGCAAAGAAATTTATTTTAAGGGGATTGGAGCCCTACAAAGTAATAATTATTGATTTTCCAGATCCCGTTGACTCAGGCATTAGCTCATTATATGCAATTGAATTGTTCAGTCAAACAGCAAAAATATTATCAAAACAAGGTGTGTTAGTTTGTCAGTCTAATTCACCAGAAGATACACCAACGGTATTTTGGAGTATTGGTAAAACAGTTAATATGGCCGGTCTTAATACACTTGAATACAATGTTATTGTCCCCTCTTTCGGCTTATGGGGCTTTCATTTAGCATCTCATTTCAAGCTTCCAAGAGTTATTCCAAGTATTTCTGTCCATCAAGCTCTAACTTTAGACATGCCAAATTTGTTTACTATTCCTTCGTCAATTAAGGAGGAACGGGGAAAAGCAGTTATGAATTGCCTCAAAAATTTAAACTTACACAAGTTGTATAAAAACGAAATAGAAAAATGGTGACCTTTTTTAGAGACCATAAAAAAACACTTTTTAGTTTTGCTGATAAAAAAGACTCCGGTAATGCTCCGGGGTCTTTTTTTTGTAACTTTCTGGGGACATTCGTTTTAATAATCCGCTAAACAGCGATCCACTCTTCGGTAGTTTTTTAAAGTTGGACTATCTATTACACCAATTCATCTGTTAGATGCTGATCGAATTTCTCAAATGGATTTAGCGCCATCTCTTTACACCTGTTATTCAATATCCTTCAACTATTTTAAAAGGCATTCTCTGCTTCGAATAAAGTAATTTTTAAAAACGATCCATTATTCTGGCCATTGAGTACATTCAGTATATCAGTCATTTAACTTCAGGAAATTCTAAAGGTTTGTGCATATACACATTTTGATGAATTTCAGTCTTATTGATAGAAGATGGACGTTTACCACGACACAACGTCATCCCATGATACATATACATACAGGGTAAATGATTATATAGGAAGGGGCAACATTATGTATAAGGAATGGTTAACTAATTTAGTTGGGAAAGTTCTAAAAGTAGATAGAGGGGGTCCTGAATCTCGGACAGGATTATTATTAGGTATATACGATGACCACTTATCGATCTTAACTGAACAAGAAGGTGTTATCTACTATAAAACCGACCATATCAAAAGTATTACCGAGAATGTAAAGAAGGGGTTCCAATTTCAACTGGAGGTTCCCGAAGATTTTACTTTTAAAACAGCTTCAACTTTTAAAGGCTTGCTAGGTGACCTCAGAAATCAATGGGTAAATATTAACCGAGGCGGTCCCGAGAAGCTAGAAGGCGTACTTCATGATTTTAATGATGAATTCGTAACATTAATACTAAACGAAGAAGTTATTCGCCTGTCAATGTTCCATATACGCAGCATCAGTTACGGGGCAAGAGTAGAGAAACAAAAGGAAGATGAGAAATCAGAAAAAAATAAAAATAATAAAGACGATGGAAAAACGGAAAAAAATAAAAATAATAAAGCAGAAGAAAAAGAAAAATAATAAAGCAGAAGAAAAAGAAAAATAGTATATCCCATAAATGATGTGTCGCTTCATGGGCAGAAGCGACCATCCAATTAATAAGGGGGACTCATCAGATGAAAGAACAAAATTTTCACGAGGCACTTAATTCACTGATAGGTTTTAATATTAGTATTATTTCCGATGATAAATCCGTTCATAATGGGGTAGTACTTGATGTGAAAAGCGACTTTATTGTCATTCAAATGAATCCTGATAAACAATGTTATTTTAACTTAAATCAGGTTTATGCCTTATTAAAAAACACCAAAGAATTTGAGGTTCAAATACTTGACCACGAACCAACACAGAAACAAAGTTTTACAGAATTAATAAATGAACTCAAAGGTCATTGGGTGACAGTAATTAGAGAGAACAATCTATCCTTTGACGGATTTTTAAGTACTGTAACTAATAAATACATCGTTTTATTAAATAAGGATAAACAACTTTATGTCCAATTATCAAATATATTCTATATTTTCAAAGGGATAGATGATAAGGAATCATCAGAGAACAAACAAAAGGAAAATAAAGACGAAAAAACTGAAAATAAACAGTCAGATGCAGATCAAGTTAAGGAAAGTAGTTCCGTGCTGAAGGAAGACACTGAAGTTAATTCCAAAGGAAAGGAAGAGCCTGCTGAACAGAAACAAGAACAGGACATTTTAACTTTTGATAAAGATGAACCAGCCTCTGCAAATTCGGAAGTTTTATCTGACGTAAAAGAAGAACCGACTGTTCAATCTACAGGAAATAAAGTGAACAAAGATCAATTCA